>CBCTHD010000493.1:0-2157 GCA_965146615.1 uncultured Clostridia bacterium | reverse complement strand
ATATTTTTATAGCGGACAATAATGTCCTTCAAAATTTTATTCATCGTATGTCCCAGATGAATATCCCCGTTGGCATACGGCGGGCCGTCATGTAGGACAAAAACCGGTTTCCCCGCATTTTTCTCCATGAGACCCTCATATAAATGTTCTTCTTCCCATTTTTGCAATGTTGCCGGCTCCTTCACCGGCAGATTCGCCCGCATGGAAAAGTCCGTTTTGGGCAAATTCAGTGTTTTTCCATAGTCCATTTCCTCTATCGCTCCTTATATTAACAATGATTTATCGAATTTCACCGGAAGAACCGCCCGATTCCCTTTGCTGCTCCATCGCCTGCCGGATATGCAGCATCGTTTCTTCCCGGCGCAGCCGTTCTTCTTCGGTTTCCGCCATAGCTGCCGTCGCTGCAAAAGGCTGCTCCGCCATTGTGCTTTGCATACCCTGTGGCGGCGCCTGATAATAAGACACCGGTTCTGCCTGTGGAGCCTGCTGCGGCATTTGCGGCTCTTGCGGCTGCGCCGACATTTGCGGCGGCTCCGTCTGCGGCGTTTTGGGAGCCGCGTCCGGTATTTTTTCTATCATTTCCAGTCCGGCTTGCAAAATCGAACGCATTTGATTTTTATAGCCCGCCATCACGAGTTTCATCTGTTCCAATTCCATATTAATCTGGGAGAGTTGATGCTTGCTGTCCATCAGAATTTCACGTGCTTTTGTCTCCGCTTCCTCAACAATGGCCTGTGCTTTGGTATTTGCCGCCTTTTTCACCTCGTCGCTGGTACTCTGGGCTACAATCAAGGTGTTTTGCATAACGTCCTCCATGGATTTATAACGGCTGACCGCCGACGTCAACGTACCGAGCTTGTCCTTCATGGAGACATTCTCCATATAAAGCTCTTTGTAATCCTGCAAGAGAATACGCATAAACTCATCTACGTCCTCTTTATTGTATCCGCCTAAATTCTTTTTGAATTCCTTCATTTCAATATCCAGCGGTGACAGCATACTTTTTTCATCCCTTCCTCAGTTATCCTTCAAAAGGCAGTCTCAACCCTGCCCCGGCATATGGCACGGCTGAACCTGCCTTCATTTATTAATACCATCTAATGCACCTGCTTTTGCGTGTCAACGATACTGTTTTACCAACACTTTCTGTCGTCCTTTTTTGGTTTGTCCCAAAACGCACGCTATGACAAATTTTCCATACCGGCGCACAGACAAGACATCCCCTTCCTTGACTTTCTGAGAACTGTCCTTCGTCTCCCGATGATTTAAAGAGACGTCGCCTGCGCAAATCAATTCCGCCGCCCTTCCGCGCGACTGATGTAGCAACGCTGCTACAAGAGCATCTAGTCGCAAAGAGGCAATGCCAATTTCCTTTTGTTCAAACATTCGCGGCGGTATTTTCACTTGCTCTGGCAGCACCGTTTCACATGTAACAGGGACCCTCCCTATTCTATCCAGATTGCGGCAAATGTATTCCGCCATTGTTTCCTCGCAAAACACCCAAGCGCCTTTTTCGTCCAGAGCAATATCCCCGACCGTTTCTCGCCTGATGCCAAGCGACAGTACAGCTCCCATCACATTGCGGTGCCCAAGCCGCTCTTGTTTTGCCTCGACGCGGACCACGCCAATGTCAAATGCCACGTCGGCGGCACTTTCTACATATGCGGGACAAAACGCCAATTTGCGGCGCTCCGCCTCCACATAACCGCCGCTTTCAAACACCTGCACCTTACCGTGGGCACACTCTCTTGCCAGCGTCTGTTCTTCCGGCGTTAAAAACCATGTCGTAACCGTATAGTTGCCTTCCACTGCCCGGCGTATATCATCTGTAATTTTCGCCAAAAATAATTTTTCCTGCTCCATTACACAAAAATCAATATAATAATTTGAATCAAAATAGAACCGATAATTTGAATGGCAAACAACGCAATGACCGGCGAAAAATCAATTGGCATATTTCCCAACGGCGTACGATTTAACAACGACCGAATCGGCGCTATCAAAAATTCGGTTAGCTGGTAAAGCAGATTCTTTAATTTGTACATAAATTCGCCGCCCACACCCATCGGCACCCAGGACAGCAACGCCCGCGCGACAATCATTAGTGTCATAATATTCATAACGGCGCTCAGCGCCCGCACAAGCGCAGTTGCAACA
>CBCTHD010000492.1:0-2169 GCA_965146615.1 uncultured Clostridia bacterium | reverse complement strand
AGGAGCTAAATGTACTTCTGACAGAAGGGCGCGTCGATAAAATTTACATGCCAGATTCTTATGATATTGTCATGAATGTGCGCGCAAAAGGACAAAACAGAAAACTTCTCCTTAGCTGTAACGCTTCATTTCCGCGTGTCTATTTAACAGACGCGGCACGTGAAAATCCTTTGACACCGCCCAATTTTTGTATGCTGCTGCGAAAATTTTTAAGCGGTGGAAAGATTCTGTCTGTCAAACAATACGATTTGGAGCGCATTATTGAATTTGCCATTGAAGTGCGCAGCGAACTTGGCGATATTGTCGTGAAAAAGCTAGTGGTAGAACTGCTTGGAAAATACAGTAATATTCTGCTTGTACACGAAAATGGAAAAATTGCGGATTGTGTCCGCCACGTTGATGATACTGTCACCTCGATGCGGCTGGTTCTTCCGGGTCTCCCTTATGAACTGCCGCCTAAAATGGAAAAGCAACACCCGTTTTCCTGCGATAAGAGCCAATTTTTTCAAATTGTTTCACAAGCTGCGCCAGGCAAGCCTGTTGATAAGGTACTGCTGGAAAACATACTCGGTCTATCTCCTCTGCTATCGCGCGAAATTACTTACCGTGCCCTACATCGAGTTGATTTAACAGTAACAGAACTTACCAACAACCAAATTTATGATGTGGCAGCAGAGCTCGAACACTTTTTTGTACAAGTACAGGAAGGTAAATTTGCGCCAGTTTTGCTTTATGACGGCACCAAGCCCGTCGATTTTGCGCCGCTGCCTATCACACAATATGAAGCATTGTATACCGTTCAACCTGTAGCGCAGCTATGTGAATCCCTGGATAGCTTTTATTTGGAACGGGAACGCCACAATAAAATGGTTACATTGAGCCGTGATATAGCAAAAACCGTAAACAACTTGATACAGCGCTGCCGCAAAAAAATGCATTTACAGGAACAATCTGTGCACGATGCGGAAAAACGTGAAACAGATAAGCTGTACGGAGACCTTATTACAGCGAACATTTACCGGATTGCACCCGGCGACCGCGTTTTAAGCGCTGCCAATTTCTATGAAACAGACCAGCCGGAGGTGCAAATCAAGTTAGATCCCACACTGACGCCCAGCCAAAATGCGCAAAAGTACTACGCGCGGTACAACAAACTGAAAAGTACAGCGGAAAACGCGGCGGAGCAACTGGAAAAATCGGCGGCTGACCTAGCATATTTGGAGAGCGTCGCTAATGCTATAGCCCAGTGCGAATCAACAGCAGACCTACGTGAAATCAAATCAGAGCTCATTGCCGGCGGATACCTCAAAAATCGTCAGAAACAGGGCAAACGGAAAGAAAAAGATACTGTATCCATGCCAGCGGAATATACCAGCAGCGACGGATTTACGATTTTGGTTGGCAAAAATAACAAACAAAACGATTTTCTGACCTTAAAAATTGCCCGCGGCAATGATATTTGGTTTCACACAAAAAATATTCCGGGTTCCCATACCGTCATTATTTCCGAAGGGCAGGAGGTGCCGGAATCCACGATTTTAGAAGCTGCACAGATCGCAGCTTACCATTCCAAAGCGCGCGCTTCCGGCAATGTTCCGGTGGATTACACGCAAATCCGCAATGTGAAAAAGCCGGGCGGCGCCAAACCCGGCATGGTCATTTATGTGAAGAATAAAACACTTTATGTATCACCGGAAGAAGCGTTGGTCGTGAAGCTGAAAGCCAACCATACAACATAAACAAGAAGCCGGCAATGCTGCCGGCTTCCTTCACGTTAATATCTTTTCAAACCCACTCCTGTTTAATCGTCAATGGTGCTTGTTACCTGTTCCTCCGCCGGAAGCAGATAAAAATCTTTATAGTTGAATGTGCTCTTGTACTGTTTTACGACATTCACAGGTTTTCCATTTGCATAGTAGGTTAATCGTATCGTACTGTCCTGCTCAATGCGATATTCCCCTTCATAATACATCTTTCCATCATAAATAACTCTTACATAGATGGGTACACAACCCAGCATTAACCCATAATTATCATAGGCTGTACAAGTAATATATTTACTGCGGTCCTCATCGCTTAATTGTGCTAATAAGTCCAACCCTTTTTCATCTTTCAGAATCATCATGCATATACCTTCTGTTGGCTGTAGGTGATATGGCTCCGGCCAAA
>CBCTHD010000491.1:0-2180 GCA_965146615.1 uncultured Clostridia bacterium | reverse complement strand
ACCATGGACTGAAAAATCTGGGTTGTAGCGGTCTTGGTCGGCATATATAATTCTTTCACCGTAAATTCGTTAAATACGTCAGGCATACCGCCGATGTGGTCCTCATGTGGATGCGTTGCCACACAAAGCTCCAGCTCCGTTACGCCTTGTGCTTTCAAATAGTTGACCAATGTATCGCTGCTGGCGCGGGTGCCGCTGTCTATCAAAATATTCTTACCAGCGGTCTGAATCAGTGTTGCATCACCTTGGCCTACGTCGATATAATGAATGGAAGCGTCGCCCGTCTGCTGAATTTGTTCCGGCGGTTCAATTTGATAGGATTGTAATACGTCGGATACGGTACAGCCGCTCAGCAGCAGAAGGCAACCGAACAATAACGCAGCGGTGCGGCGTAATGATTGGAACATGTTAAATCCTCCTTTTTATGAATGGACAATCTTCTTCGCCCATTTGTAAGAAAGCATACGGCGTATGCCGAAAATGCTCTGTATGATTGAGTAGGTATACATGACGGACAGCACCAACTCCATCGGCTGTCCAAAGACAATACCAAGGAGAATGCCGGCTGGCAGACTGATCAGGTAAATCGGCAGGGTGTCCAGCATAAAAGCGTACATCGTATCTCCGCCGCTGCGCAGCACGCCGACAATGACGATGCTCATAAACGCACGAAGCGGCATATAAGCGGAAATAATGTAGATGATATGCACGGACAAAGCAGCTGTTTCCGCCGTGACACCGCCAAACAGCAGGCTTACAAATCCGCGGGAGAGCAGCGACATGACGCCGCCAATCAAAATCCCCATCATGGTGCCCCAAAAGCAAAAGCGACCTGCGTCCAGCTTGGCGCGGTTGATTTTTCCCGCACCAAGTTCGTTACCCAGCATGACAAGCGCTGCATTAGATGAACCGCGGAACAGGACGGAAAACAACTGTTCCATCGTGGAAGCAATGTTCATCGCCGCCACTGCCGCGGTCCCCATGCGTCCAAATATCATGCTGTACCCGGCGGTTCCAATACCCCATATACTTTCATTGAGAATCACAGGGGTCGTCTTTTGGAAAAACTGTATGGTAAACGGTTTGTCAATATGCCTAAAATCCCGCCATGTCACTTTGAAACGGTTTCGGGGAACATAATCAAACAGCAAAATAATAATAATTTCGATGGTGCGGGAAAGGAGGGTTGCTACCGCTGCTCCAACAATGCCGAGCTTTGGGAAACCACCAATACCGTATATCAACAGATAGTTCATAACCGTGTTGAGACTAAGCGCAATTATACTGGCAAACATAGGCAGTTTGGCACGTCCGGTACAGCGCATAACAGAAGAATACGTCAGCGTCACGCCCGAAAGCAGGTAGGTTGGCGCAACAATGGGGAGATATTGTTTTCCCAGCGCCACTAGCTGCGAATCATTGGTAAAAATGTGCATAGCAACCTCGGGCGCAGCCATCACAAATGCGCCATAGAGAAAGGTTAGCCCCAAGACCAACGCCAGAGACAGCGCCATGGATTTGCGCACACCCTCGTCGCTGCCCTGCCCGAAATATTGTGCCATGAAGGTCGTCGCGCCGCTGGTGATACCAAATACCATCAGCGAAACAATGAAATTGACCTGGTTGGCAAGGGAAACGGCGGCAATTGCCTGGTCGCCCAGCCCTTGCACCAAAACAACGTCCATGATGTTCAGCAGAGAGACGATAATATACTGAATGGTCATAGGTAGTGCGATGTGCGCCGCCTGCCGCAAAAATAGACGGTCCGGCAGTAAAAAGCTACGATTCATCGGCATAAAATCCCTCCCCTTTCTTACAAGATTATTATAAAAGTCCTGATGGCAGTCAATTGCCAAGTTCCTTCATTATAACATTTTTTCGAAAAGATTACAACACCCGAAGGCAAAATGAAAGGTGGAAAAGTTCACAGATTTTTAATTTTTTTTGAAAATCCTCTTGTATTTTTTGTCAAAAAATTATATAATACAATTATATATGCGCGAGACGCAGCTGAAAAATGGTACGAACTGGAAAAACAGAGGGCTCGAAATATGGATGAATATGGCAGCAAAAAAGCGGCGTCTGCGGCGATTTCACTGGCGCTGACATTGACGCATGAAGAGGAAAAAGCGTATACGGATCGGCTTTCCAAACAGGGGATCTGCGCGGTTGCAGTGGAC
>CBCTHD010000490.1:0-2180 GCA_965146615.1 uncultured Clostridia bacterium | reverse complement strand
CGGAGTGCCGGTATATGCCATCAATTCCGCAGGGGACATTGAACGGCGCGGCTCTGAAATCAGCTCGCTGGGTATGGCATATCAGCTTACGGGAGATACACGTTATTCAGACGCTTGTTATGAATTTATGAAAGCGGTTGCCGATTTCCAGGACTGGGATCAGGCGGGTGCGAAACAATTAAATCTGGGAGAATGCTGCGCCAATGTCGGTTTGGGATATGATTTGATTTACGAGACCATGACAGAAGCGCAGAAACAGGCCGTTATCAGCGGAGCGCTCAAAAATGGACTCAATGTCATGTTGGGATCACCGAATACTGGATCGAACAACTGGAATCCAATCATTAATGGCGGCGTAGGGATTTTGGCAGTTGCCATGCTGGATGAAGAAACGGATACCTGTCTGGAAATCATCCGGCAGTCCATTGCCAATATGCCGATTGCGCTGCTGGAGTATTACCCGGACGGCGGATTTCCGGAGGGTCCTTCCTATTGGGCGTATATGCTGGACAGCGTTGCAAACTTTTTAGCGGCATTGAATTATACTTTTGGACAGGATTACGGCGTGGGCGATTTTCAGGGAATTTCCACAACAGGATATTATCCCATTTATTTGCAGGGACCCACCTCGACGATTCGGTTTAAATACGGGGACGACCGAACCAAATATATTGCGTCCAAGGCATTGTTTTATTTGGCGCGGCGGTTTGATGCACCGATTTTTGCAAAATATCAACTAGGTGTGGCACAAACGCTGAATGATTACTCCACCATTGCGCCTTATTGGTACTGCGAAGATGACATATTTGAAACGACGGAGCAATCCATTTATGACACATTGGACAAAGATAAAGTGTTTAACGGACAGTCTCCCATCGGCACGATGAGAAGTAACTGGGAGGACGAAAACGCGATATTCGCCGGATTTAAGGCGGGATTTCCGCAAACAAGCCACGCGGATATGGACATCGGCACATTTACCATGGCGGCAAACGGCGTTGAATGGGCGTGCGACATTCAGGGAAGCAGCGATTACACCCATCCGGGATACTATTCGCTGTTCCGGCTGACGCGCTATCTTTATTATGAACGCGGCGTGCAAGGACATAATACCCTGCTGTTCGATCCGGGCAGAACCTATCCCGCCATTGAATTTGGTCAGGAGCCAGATAGCTATTCTACGATTGAAAAAGCAGACTTCACCTCAGGCAACGCGCCCTATGTGATAATGAACTTGACTGACGCATACAGAAGATATGCAACCAGTGTCCGCCGGGGAATTTCGCTGATAAATAACCGCCGTGAATTTTTAGTGCAGGATGAAATCCGTTCGGAAGGCAATCATACGGTATACTGGTCTATGCATACTCAGGCGGATATTGAGGTAAACGGTGACGAAGCGATTTTGACGCAAGGAGACAAACGGCTGTACTGTAAAATTCTTTCGCCCGGAAATGCCAGCTTTGGCGTGATGGACGCCGAACCGCTGCCCATGACGGCAACAGTAGGCGGTTATGACCAAAGAAGCAGCACAAGCTATCAAAAATTATATGTAAAGTGTGACTACGAAAACCGCGCCACATTGACCATATGGATGGTGCCGCTGGTTTGGGGAGATGAAATTCCGACCACGCAGCCGACTGTGACCAGTCTTGATCATTGGCCGATGGTACAGAAGGAGAATGTCACCATTGACGGCATCAACATCAATGGCGTACCGCTGGAAGGATTCAAGCCGGATTCCTATGTCTACAATTATGAAAGCGATGCCTCCGATTTTGATTACGAAGTGATTTGTAAAGATGAAACGGTCGATGTAAAAACGGAATACAGCCAGGGATATTTACGCATTGAGTGCAAGGACAAAACCGGCAAAAAAGGCAATTCCCGCTATTTGGTATCACTTGTGGCAAAGGCTGTGGAAGGAACAAAGTACAAGGTTGAAGCAAGTTCTGTACCGCAGGCGGAAAATTCTCCGGCCATGACAATGGATGGGGATTTGGGAACACGTTTTGCAACAGAGGGCGAGCAGTGGATTCTATATGACCTCGAAGAAGTCAAGGAAATGGATAGCATTTCTCTTGCATTCTACTTAGGTGCATCTAGACGCTACAACATAGGCATTCACCTCTCCGAAGATGGAGAAACGTATACGACGGTATTTGAAGGAAGAACGTCAG
>CBCTHD010000489.1:0-2180 GCA_965146615.1 uncultured Clostridia bacterium | reverse complement strand
CCATATTTATTTATATGTATGCTCTTTGTTTCACATTACACTATATTGAAAAAGAAAAAGCAATAGCTAAAATTAATTTTTCTTTACATCTATTATACATCAATTTATAACTATTTACCATATATTTTACAAATTATTTACTTTTTTTATACGTTTTTGTGAATTGTATACGAAACAAATCGTAGTTTTTGTTAGTTTTTTCATTTTGGTTTCGTCACAGTTTATGTGTATTCAACAATTCTTTTTGATTATTATGCTTTTTTTGACAAAATACTATCCCACAATTTTACATTTCTCGCATTTCATTTCATACATTGTGCACAAAAACATTTTTACAAGAAAAAAATCATGTAAAACAAAACGTCTTACATGATTCACTCTTATACTTTGAAACGATAACCCGCACCCCAAACAGTTTCAATATAGGTAGGTTTGGACGGATTTTCTTCCGTTTTTTCCCGAATCCGCGCAATATGTACTGTCACGGTAGAGGCGTCAGACATCGCATCGTACCCCCATACCCGTTCAAACAACGTTTCTTTGTCATACACGCGGTTTGGGTTCTTCATCAAAAACAAAAGCAGGTCAAATTCCTTCTGTTTCAGCGTGACTTCTTTATCATTGACATATACTCTTCGGTCTTGCTCATCAACACAAAGTCCCCGTACACGTATCTTATGGTCTTTCTGTTTGCTGCCATCCTTTTGTTTTAATTTTTCGTAATTTTTTAAATGGCTGTTCACGCGCGCCACCAACTCGCCCATGCTAAAGGGTTTTGTGATATAATCGTCTGCGCCAAGATTCAACCCCTTTATTTTATATAATTCTTCGTCCCTAGCCGATACAATTAACACTGGAATATCCTTTTCCTGTGTAAATTCCTGCAAAATTTCAAAGCCTGTTTTTCCCGGCAGCATTAAATCCAGCAATACTAGGTCAAACGTTTCCTGCTGCAGATACTTTAGTCCTTCTGTCCCATCCGAAGTTTGTACGATTTCATGACCACTCATTTCTAGGTAGTCTTTTTGTAATTCTGCAATACTCGGATCGTCCTCAATAATTAAAATACGGCTCATTTTCAATCGTTCTCCTCCTGATTTTGGTCCGGCTCCGGGACAGCTTTTAGAGAAATCAAAATGCTGGTTCCCTTTCCATAGGTACTCGTCGCCCAAATGCGACCGCCCAGCCCTTCCACAACTTGTTTTGCAATCGCCAGTCCCAGCCCGCTGGAGCCACGGATTTTTCTGGCGCTGTCCGCCCGGTAAAACCTGTCAAAAATATGCGGCAGTTCTTCCTCTTTGATGCCGACGCCATTATCACAAAATTCCAATATCACATTGTGTAATTTACGCCGAATAATCACTTCCACTTTACCGCTGCCTGGCGCAATGTTCTTTTTAGCATTATCCAATATATTTTGAACAACCCGTCCGAACCGACTTGTATCAATCATAACAAAGGCCGGTTCGTTCAGTTCATTGTTCAACGTAATTTGCTTTCCTTCTTTTTGGAACCCAAAACGGTGGTCATCAATGCAGGACTCCATGTATTCGTTTACTGAAATACGCTTTCTTTCAAAGGTAACTTGATTTAAATCCAGCTTGGAATATAATAATAAATCATCAATCATAGTGCGGATTAAATCTGTTTTTTGCAGCGCTTTCTCCAAATATTCTGACTGTTTTTCCTCCGTTGCAGCAACACCGTCTAACACACCCTCAATATATCCTCGAATCGCAGTAACAGGGGTTTTGAGGTCATGCGAAATACTGGAAACAAGAAACTGCCTGTTTTCATCAAATTTCCGTTCATAATAGACACTGTCTTTCAATTTGATGCGCAGCTGTTCAATTGCTTCATGCAGTTCATAAACCTCGCCTTCCCCTTCGTCCGGCAGTTCAATATTCAAATCGCCCTCCGTTAATTTTTCAGTTGCTTCTTTTAAATGGACAATCGGCTCTATGATATGGGTCCGGTTATACTGCTGCGCAAGGAGACTCGCCACTAAAAATGCTATTAGGAAAACACAGATAACAAACAAAATCATCGTTCTATATCCCTTCGCGATATTCACAACCGGATTCACTTTGATAACTCTATAGGTCGTTCCATTTTCAACGCGAAATTTTTCTTCATCCATGCCAAAAGTCTTTCCATTCAGTTCGAATTTATCATGACCC
>CBCTHD010000488.1:0-2183 GCA_965146615.1 uncultured Clostridia bacterium | reverse complement strand
TCACCATGGAGAACGCTTATCTTCTGACGGATTTCCGTTACCTAAAACAGGCGCAGATAGAAAGCCCTGATTTCATTTTAATTGATATTACGAAAAATTTTGCGTCTCACTTGGAACAGATTGTTGGACGACATAATATCGGACTGCTTGGGTTTGAGGATCGGCAGGTTTCCTATGCGGTCTATAACGGTATGAAACAGAAGATGCCGCGTACGATGCTGCGGGGAATCGGCGATATGATAAGTTCTCTTCGCATTTGCAAAGAAGGGGAAGAAATTTCTCGTATGCAGCAAGCGGCGCATATTGGCGATTTAGCATTTGAACATGTGGTTTCGGTGATGAAGCCAGGCATGACGGAGTTGGAAGCAGCGGCGGAAATTGAATACGCCATGAAAAAGCATGGTGCGCAGCGCACGTCGTTTGATACGATTGTAGCCGCGGGTCCAAACGGAGCAATGCCTCATGCGAAACCGACGGATCGCCCCATTGCAGAGGGAGATTTGGTGGTCATGGATTTTGGATGTGTCTATGAAGGCTATTGCAGCGATATGACACGTACGGTAGCGGTTGGGAAAATCAGTGAAAAGCAACGCAGCGTTTATAATATGGTACTGTATGCGCAGCTTAAAGCGTTGAACCATTTGAAGGAGGGAATGCGTTTGGCGGACTTGGACCGTCTGGCGCGGGAAACGTTAGACTCCTTTGGATATGGCGAATATTTTGGACATTCCTTGGGACACGGCGTGGGGATAGAAATTCATGAAATGCCGGCGGTATCGTCCAAATCAGCGGATGAATTGCAGCCCGGAATGGTATTTAGCGTAGAGCCAGGCGTCTATTTGAACGATGAATTTGGCGTGCGGATTGAAGATACGGTGACTATGGTTGACGGCAACCCGGTCATACTGAACCATGCCACGAAAGATTTGATTGTTATAGGGGGAAAATAAATAGACAGGGAGAGTCAAAAAAACTGGTGTATAGGGCGGTTTGTTTTCTGCTGAGCTTTGCAGTACCGAATATTACGTTTGTTTTGCCGACCTACCTCACAAGTGTATTTGTTGCAGCAATTCTTGGAATCGTGTTGATTTTAATTCTGCCGCCGCCGCTGGTGAAAATGCTCCGGCGTTACGGCATGAACTGGGCGTAAGGAACAGTATAATTTGCAAGTTGACGGCGTGCGGCTTGCAAATTTTTTGTGTCCATGCTATAATAAAGAAAAATGATAAAGAGGGAGAGCAGATTGATACAAAGGTTGATACAGAGACTAACGGAACTTGAATCAGAAGAAGAAATCTGGACATTGCTGGACGGATTGTGCCGCCCGGCGGAACTGGAGGTTGTGGCACAGCGTTTGGAAGGCGCTCAGCGTATTTTGCAGGGCATGAGCTACAGCGACATTGTGCGGGAGGTGGACGTTCCTGCATTTGTCCTCAAATGCTTGCAAAACCGGATGGAGGAGGATCCGACGTTCCGAGCTCTGGTTGCGGAAGATAGCACAACGAGAGAAGTATACCGAAATTTTGCGGAAGTCTATGATGCGCTAACGCAAGATGTGGCGTATCAAAAACGCTGTGATTACGTAGAAACGCTGACACACCGATTTATGGAAAGAAAGCCGGAGCTGGTTGTGGACCTTGCCTGTGGGACAGGAACTGCCACCATAGAGTTAGCCAAGCGGGGCTATGACATGACAGGAATCGACGCATCCCAAGAGATGCTGGGAGTTGCTGTGCGTAAGGCAAAAGCGGAACAAATGGATATTTTGTTTTTAAACCAGACCATGCAGGAATTCGAATTATATGGAACGGTTGACGTCATTTTGTGTCTGCTCGACAGCATGAACTATCTGCTGGAAAAAGAAGATTTGGCGAAGTGCCTGCATTGGGTGCATAATTACTTGAATCCCGGCGGACTCTTTATTTTTGACATCAATACGAAATACAAACTGGAGACATTACTGCCGGGCAACGTATTTACCGATGAAACGGAGGGTGTTTATTATACCTGGGAAAATGCCTATGACCCAGAATAAAAAATTTGCATGTTCGACTTGAATTTCTTTGTGGAAGAAAATGGTCTTTATAGAAGGTTTGAAGAAGTGCACTATGAAAAAGCGTATACGCGCGGTGAAATTAAGCAAGCGTTACGTGACGCGGACTTGAAGCTGTTGGCGGAATATG
>CBCTHD010000487.1:0-2184 GCA_965146615.1 uncultured Clostridia bacterium | reverse complement strand
ACCAATGTTGTACGCTGTGCCGTGACGGTACAGGACGGGCACCCCATCGCTTTGACGGTGGTGCCTGGTACACCGTGCAGCATACTCAACGTAGTTGATTTAACGGTGGGTAAAAGAATAGCGGAATTTGATTTAAAAAGCGACACCTCGACTGCATGGGAAATGGAAACAGACAGCAATGGCGATGTGTGGTTTGGTACCTATTATAAATGCCACATGTATAAATATTCGCCTAAAACCAAGGAATTGACGGATTTCGGTTCTCCGCTTGGTGAAAGTGCAGTTATCGCTTTAACATTCGATGAAGAGGATAATCTTTATATCGGTACTTATCCGAGTGCAAAGATTATTAAAATTAACGGTGAAACAGGCGCTATGGCGGACTACGGCACCATGAAATCAGGCGAGCAGTATGTTTACAGCCTTGGGGTTTATAAAGATAAGTTTTATTACTCCTGCGCCAACGATACGAGTCTTTATGAATATGACCCAGCGACGCAGAAATCGACGCTCATTCCGTTTGCTGAAAATGGGATTTCAGGAGTTGCAAAAACAGGACTCTATGTCAGAGATAATTATTTGGTATGTGCAGGCACGAACGGAGAACTGCAATGCTATGATCTTGAGAGTAAAACATGGAGCAAAAAAATAAATGCAAATTGGATGGGAAATGTTGTGTCGCCGGTGCTCGACGGTAAAATTTACTATACCAACGGAAAATGCCTGGCAGCGCTGCAGCTCAGCGATATGACCATAACCGAATTGGAAGATATGGCATTTGCGTCTTACATGAGAGGTCCCGCTACCATCAATGGTATGGTGGAATTGGACGACCCGGAGATGCCTGGTTTGTCCTATGTTACCACGCAGTATGCAGGGACTATATACGCATTTAACTTCCAGAGCCGCAAAATCAAAGAATATACGGATACGCTAAAGGGCGTTGCTTCCGATACGCGTGAGTACACCTTTGGTCCTGACGGCAGACTGTATGTGGGTGAGTATATGGGAACAAAGGCTGCGGCTATGGACATCAATACAGGTGCGGTTGAACTTTTCCATATGGCACAGCCGGAAGGCATTGCCGTTTTAGGTGATAAAATGTATTTTGGTAACTATACAGGGTCAACCTTGTATATACTCGATACCACCAAGAAATATTACCGCACCAGTGTCCCGAGTGACCCCAATAACAACCCAAGAATATGGGGTTCCACCGGCGCGCACATGGATAGGCCTTGGGCGATGCTTGCTGCGGGCGATAAGATTGCGATGGGCGGTGTGCCGGACTATGGTATCCTTGGAGGCGCATTGACCATATATGACCCGGAAACGGACAAGTGTGACGTTTATGAAAATCTGGTGAAGGATCAATCCTTTATTGGTATGGCGTACAAAGACGGCAAGCTGTATCTGACGACAACGGTATCGGGCGGACTTGGGATTTCTCCTACGCAGTCCCAGGCGAAGGTGCTGATCTTTGATATGGAAACACGTAAGGTCACACTTGAAAAAGATTTTACTGTTCCGGGCATCAGCCCCATTATGGGCGTTGAGAGCATCTCCGTTGCGCCGGACAACACACTTGTTGGCTATGGCAGAGGATATATTTACAAGCTGGACATAGAAACGCTGGAGCTATTGGACTATGAAATCTATAACAAAACCGCTACATATGGAAACGGCATGCAGATATGGGATCCGTACAAAATCAGCTATGACGAGAAAACCGGTTATGCATTTATATGCCTTGACGGCAAACTGGCGATTCTCGATCCCATCACATTAGATTACAAGACAACCGATTTAGATTTCTCAACCAATGGAGAACTTGGTCCCGATGGCAATCTGTGGTATCTTGGTTCCAATTTGCCTGTGAAAATCCCGGTGATACGCGGCGACGACAAATCGTATCTGCTTGCGGGTAATAACTTTATGGCAGTGGACAACACAAAAGCCTATATAAACGGTATGGAAACCACAATTGATGCACCGTATAAGACTGCAGCAGGCACTATTATGATTTCGGCAAAGCTAGCGGCGCAATTGTGCGGCTACATGGTCAGCGAAAATAATTTAGCGGGACAAATCATTTTGTATAATGGTAAAACAAAGATAAAAATTCGTGCAAATGAACGCGACATTTATGACAACACTCAGATGTTGCGGGCGGTTTCAGCCTTT
>CBCTHD010000486.1:0-2203 GCA_965146615.1 uncultured Clostridia bacterium | reverse complement strand
ATCTATGAAGACTTGCCGAAAGAAAAGCTGGAGGTATATATGGAAGCGGTGGATATGTTTGCAAACAGCCCAACGCATGCCAGCGGCGGTACAGCCAGCGCAAACGGTATGTGGATGGCAAGCAATGTGGCGTTGCGGGCAATTTTGCTCAGCAACCCGCCGCTAACAGATGCACAAAAAGCGGATGAGCGTTATCAAAGCCCCAGTATTAAGAATTTGGACAAACTGTCGGCAGCAAAGCTGAAAATTGAAAGCCTGATTAACTTTGTATCCGGTGGAGAGGTGAACGGATTCCATACAGATGGTTCCCACATAGACCATTCCTATTATTCCAGCAACGGCGGGTATGGGATTTCTTTCGCAAATTATGTAACCAAAGCGGTTTCCTTGTTTGCGAATTCCGATTATTCCATTGACCAGAGCAAAATGGATATTGTAATGGCATGGGTGCGCAACTCTTATGAAACGGTAGTGTACCGGACAAATTTAATGGACATGACCAGAGGGCGTGATGTAGGACGCTATGGCAGCCCTTCCCAGAAAATCGGATTTAGTTATTATACGTTATTAGTAAGTATGGTTGATATTCTGGAAGACCCGGAGGATTTGGCTTTTGTCAAAAGACATATCAAATATTATACCCAGGAATTTGCCAGAGCGTATGGCAGCATAGAAAGCGTATATTCCGGGTTGAGCATCCCCTATATTGCGGTGGTGCAAAGCATTATGGATGATGATACGATTGAAGCGGAAAAAGATTATGTGACGCACAAGCAATTCCCAACGATTAGTAAGGTAACGCATTATCGACCGGACTTTGGTTTGGGCGTCAGCATGTACGGCAACAAAACACTAAACTATGAGGATGGCGGCGAGTTCAAAAACGGGTGGAACAGCAGTAATGGTATGTTGTATATCTATACGGATGACACCTATCAGTTTGACGGAAATTATTGGCCTACGGTAGATGCCAACCGCCTGCCGGGTGCGACAGCGATTTACGGCGCGTGGGGATTGGGACAGGGAAGTTCCAATGCCAACCAGGCAACTTATGTGGGCGGAACAGCGCTGGGAGACTATGGTACAGCAGGAATGATTCTCCAACCTACCGGTTTGACACTCAGTGCGAAAAAATCTTATTTTATGTTTGATAATGAAGTTGTGGCATTGGGTTCAGACATCAGCGCCACAGGCGACAAAATGGTGGAAACCACGCTGGAAAACAGAAAACTGAAAGAAGACTTAAGTAATCAATTTTTTGTGGATGGTGCCCAGGTTGAAAATGGAACAAAAGAAAACGCAAAATGGGCGTATTTAGAGGGCAATACAGAAAAATCAGGAATTGGTTACTATTTTCCGGAAGGGGAAACGGTGAAATTCAAACGGGAAACAAATTCCGGCAGATGGTCTGATATTAATAGCATTTTATCGTCCAGTGAGCTTCACACCAATAGTTTTCAGCAGCTGTACATTGAGCACGGAAAAACGGTGACAGATGGCGATTATGCTTATATTATTCTGCCAGCCAGTGATAAGGAGAAAACGCAGGCGTATGCTGAAGCGCCGAATATTACGATTTTGGAAAAAAGCAAAAATATTCATGCCGTGAAACATAACCAACTGGGTATGATTGCAGCAAATGTATTTGTTGACGGTCCGGCTGATATTGGCGGCATGATTACCATTGACAAAGCGTCCAGCATTATGACACAGGAAACCGCGGATACCTTTGCGATTTCCGTTTCAGACCCGACGCAAAATTCCAACGCGAAAGCAACGGTAACAGTTAATGTGGCGGTAGACGCCACGCCCATCAGCAGCGACAGCAGAATCAGCAATATTTCGGTTGAGGGAAATAAACTGACCTTTACCGTAAACTTTGCACAGTCTGCCGGACAAGGCGCGGTGCTGGTAATGAAGAAAACGGCGGATGCCTCCATTGAGGCGGAAAGCGATTTTTGCGGATATGAAGAGGGAATTATTGACTTTGGCGGCTGGACGGTAAATAATAATGGTATGAATATTGATACCAATACGGTGAAGGAAGGCGCACAAAGTCTAATGCTTTCCGGCACAGGCGCAGTGACCTATACGCAGCAGGATGCGAAGAAAAATATAACGTTCTACTTCTATCCGGAAACAGGCAACAGTGCCAGCGTACGGGCGGAGGACGGAAACGGCGCTTATATTGAATTGGGTAACA
>CBCTHD010000485.1:0-2205 GCA_965146615.1 uncultured Clostridia bacterium | reverse complement strand
GGATTATGGTTACAGCGAAGATGGTCACATGCTGTTTAATTTTGGCGTAGAGGGCGTGAGTTACAACATGCAGGAAGGTAAACCAGTTTACACGGAAGAAATCACCAACCATCCGCAGGGATGGAGTTTTGCGGAATCTCTTACCCAGTATGCCCGTTCAAGTAATAATGGTCCGTTTGTACAAGATTATGACTATATTGAGCAATATTGTTCGCTTCCTCAGCAGCAAGCAGCCATTAGCATGTGGTCGGATACCGATGCAAAAAAACATGTCATGCCGTCCGCTACACCCACGGTGGAAGAATCACAGCGTTATGCACAGATCATGGCGGATATTGATACCTATTGCGAAGAGATGTATTTGAAATTCATGTTGGGGAGCGAAAGTCTGGACAATTTTGACACCTATGTACAGCACATTAAGGATATGGGCATTGAGGAAGCGGTTCAAATTCAACGGGATGCAGTAGAAAGGTATAATAACCGTTAAAAAACAGATGATTTTTTGTATTTTAGAAAAAGGAGACGGGAGCTAGATCAAATGAAACAATCAATTGTACTTGGGCAGACAGCGCCGCGGCAGAAAAAGCCGCGGTTGCTGCGGGAGCTTGCGAAAAACAAATATATTTACCTTATGCTGGTCCCGGTTGTGCTGTTTTATATCATCTTTATGTACGGACCCATGTATGGCGCCATTATTGCATTTAAGGATTTTTCGCCGAAATTGGGGATTTGGGGAAGTTCCTGGGTTGGACTAAAGCATTTTAAAGCATTTTTTAGCAGCATTTATTTTTTACGTTTACTGCGCAACACAATTTCCATCAGTGTGCAGACGTTGGTATTTGGATTCCCAGCCCCAATTATTTTAGCATTGTTGCTCAATGAGGTGCGTCAGTCCTGGTTTAAGAAAACAGTGCAGACCATTTCCTATATGCCGCATTTCATTTCATTGGTGGTTGTGTGTGGTATCATTAAAATTTTTACAGGCAGCGAGGGAATCATCAATGACATTCTAGCACATTTTGGACAGGAGCGGCGGGATTTGTTGTTAGATCCGGGTCTATTTCAGCCCATTTATGTGATTTCCGATATTTGGCAGAAAATCGGATGGGAATCCATTATTTATTTGGCGGCGCTATCAGGGGTAGATCAGGAATTGTATGAAGCGGCGCGCATTGATGGTGCAGGGAAATGGCGGCAACTGTTTAGTGTAACGTTGCCATGCATTACGCCTACCATTGTGATTATGCTAATTTTGCGCGTGGGATCCATGATGAACATTGGATTTGAAAAAATTATTCTGTTATATAATGGAAACACCTATGAAACGGCAGACGTAATTTCCAGCTATGTATATCGTAAAGGCATTCAAGAATTTTCTTACAGTTTCAGTACGGCGGTTGGTCTATTTAACTCCATCATTAATTTCTTTTTAGTGTTGGGCGCCAATACGATAAGCAGAAAAGTAAACGAGACAAGTTTATGGTAAGGAGGAAAAAAATGATAAAACGAAGTGTAGGAGAGAGAACTTTTGAGGTCATAAACGTTATCATACTTACCTTACTGGGGCTTATAGCGTTGTATCCGCTGTGGCATGTGGTGATGGCGTCCATTAGCACCGGCGAGGGGCTAGCAAGTCATTCCGGCGCGATGTTTGTACCTGCCGGCTTTAGTCTGAAAGCATATGCGCTGGTGTTCAAAACGCCGATGGTTTTAAAAGGATACGGAAATACGCTGTATATTTTGGTGTTCGGCTTAACGTTGTCTATGGTACTGACCGTTTTGGGTGCATTTGCGCTATCCAGAAATGGATTATATGGGAAAAAGGTCATTATGCTGTTTATTATTTTTACCATGTACTTTTCCGGAGGAATGATTCCATTTTATTTCACCGTGAAAAATGTGGGGCTGGCGGGTACGCGCTGGGCATTGATTGTGCCTACCTGTATCAATACCTTTAATTTTATCATCATGCGTACCGGATTTGAATCCATACCCGTGAGCTTGGAGGAATCTGCTAAAATAGATGGTGCAAACGATTTTGTAATATTGTGGAAAATTATTTTGCCGTTAGCAAAGCCAATACTTGCGGTGATTGTACTGTATTACGCCGTAGGAATTTGGAATAGTTGGTTTAATGCTATGTTGTTCTTGCGAGACCGGGAATTGTATCCACTGCAGTTGGTGTTGAGGGAAATTTTGATT
>CBCTHD010000484.1:0-2220 GCA_965146615.1 uncultured Clostridia bacterium | reverse complement strand
TACCTGATATGATTGTGTATAATTGGAAAGGGATTGCGGGCGGCGCCAAAATGTATGTGGAAGATGAGGTGATTTTGCCTTTGGGCAGCATGGTGGAGAAATATATGCCCAACCTTACGGCATACAACGAGGAAAATCCGGACGTGAAGAAACAGTACACAGATGATGACGGCGAAATTTATTACATACCTTTTATTCGCAAGGACAAAGAGCTAAAGGTGTTTGAGGGCCCGCAGATTCGGCAGGATTGGCTGGATAACTTGGGACTGGAGATGCCCCAGACGCCCGACGAATTGTATGAAGTGTTAAAAGCGTTTAAGACGCAAGACCCCAATGGGAACGGCGAGGCAGATGAAATTCCAATGTCCGGTGTTAAATTTGAAGGTACGGCGTGGGCAATTGGAAACTTGTTGTGGGGATTCGGAACTACAAATGATTTTTATGTGAAGGAAGGAAATGTAACATACGGTATTTTGGAAGACGAATTTGAAGAGGGTCTCCAGTTTATTGAAAAGTTATACAGCGAAGGACTCATTGACCCCGACTATTTGCTCAATGAGCGCGATAAAATGGACAGCAAGGTCATGAATGACAAGGTTGGTTTTGTTTACTCGCTGCAGCCCGGCAATTACTACAGCAACATGAATGACGGAACAAGAAAGGTTGTAGGGACGCCGCATTTTGCCAAAACACCGGGAATGAACAACAACGTCTATGATGCAACTTATATACAGGATGTAACAACCACCTCCATTGCGGTGACCACTGCAAATGAAAATCCTGCGGGCAGCTTGAAATGGCTCGATAATTTCTATGGCGGCAAGGGACTTGAATACATGAACTTCGGAAAAGAAGGCGTGAGTTTTGATTGGGTAGATGGTTATCCGAAACTGTCCGACGAATATATTTTCCACAATCCGAATGGAAAATCACAGCAGGAGATGTGCGGTCTGTCGCTTGGCGCGTATCAGTCCAACTTCCCGACGCTGCAAGACTGGAGATATTATGAGCAGATATTGACGCCTTGGGGAAAAGAGTCTATTGAGACTTGGAGTAACAGCGCGAACACAGACGGCATTCTGCCGACATTGAATTTCACGACGGAAGAAAGCGAGGAAATCGCACAGAAGATGTCACAGATTGAGACCTATACCAGTGAGTGGATCAATAAAGTTGTAATTGGCAACGGCAGCATTGACGAGCTTCCCGCGATTCGGGAGAGAATTCAGTCCATGGGAATTGGCGATGTTTTGGAAATTTATAACACGGCACTGGAACGCTATAACAACAGATAGGAGTGAACGGGGTGATAGCAAGGGTACAAGCAAACACCAGCATTGGGATAAAGCAAAATGCTTGGACGAGAATTTTAAAATATAAACACATTTATATTATTTTACTGCCAACAATTTTATTTTACTTGGTCTTTCGCTATATTCCCATGTTTGGTAATGTGATTGCATTTCAGAAGTTTTCAATTACTAAAGGGATATTGAACAGTCCGTTTGTTGGATTCAAGAACTTCACGGATTTTTTGTCCAACTATAAATTTTGGCAGCTGCTCCGCAATACCATCAGCATCAATGTTTTAAATTTGATTTTTGGATTTCCGGCACCCATTATTTTGGCATTATTGCTCAACGAAGTCAGGGTGACGTGGTATAAAAAAACGGTACAGACAATTACATATATGCCGCACTTTATTTCAACGGTCGTTATCTCCAGCATGATACTGACTTTTGTGTCAAGCGACGGTATGATTAACGCGCTGCGCGGATTGTTTGGCGCCGAGCCGATTTCCTATATGACAGAACCAAAGTATTTTTATCCGATTTATGTTCTGTCGGAAATCTGGCAAAAAATCGGTTGGGACAGTATTATTTACATCGCTACCATCTCGGCGATTGACCAAGAACTGTACGAGGCGGCGACAATTGACGGAGCGGGAAGATTTGCAAGAGTATGGCACATTACCCTGCCGGGTATCCTGCCTACGATTGCCATTTTGCTGATAATGCGTATCGGTTCCATGCTTACGGTGGGATACGAAAAGATTATTCTGCTGTATAATCCGTCCATCTATGAAACCGCCGATGTCATTTCGACATATGTATACCGCCGTGGTCTCATTGAGGGAGATTATAGTTATTCAGCAGCAGTCGGCATGTTTAATTCCATCATTAATTTTATTTTGCTCATGTCAGCAAATTTCTGTAGTAA
>CBCTHD010000483.1:0-2225 GCA_965146615.1 uncultured Clostridia bacterium | reverse complement strand
GAAGAAAATAGAAGAAAATTCTGTTTCTATCACCATCTGCACGCCATGCATTGCCGCATACTGAAGCATAAATACGTTTGCTAACTCATGTTCTATTCTTCTGCCGCCCAACGCTCCTAAAAGTCTGACATCACGAAATCCTTTCTCCATCGCATAATCCAACGCCAATTGTGCATCCGTTTCATCTTTTTTTCTTGGATGAACGAAGCGTTGACACTGTGCGCGACGTTCCTCTCGAATGGAATCCATATCGCCAATGATAACGTCCGGTATCTGTCCAATACGCGCAAGATGGTTATATCCACCATCTGCACAGATGATGGTATCCTCAGGTAAAATATATTTTTTTAGCCATTGGTCGTCGCCAATGTCTCCACTAGCAATGATGATTGCCCTCACAGTATCACCCTATTCTTCCCTGTTTCATTCGTGCTATCGTTTGTCGTGGGTCTTTAGAGAGAAAAATACTGGACCCTGCCACAATAACCGTAGCGCCTGCTTCTACAATGTCGTCGATATTCTGTTCCGAGACACCACCGTCAATCTCTATCGGATATCCTTCGCCGGTATGACGCCGAATGGTTCTAATCTTATCAAGACTCTTCGGAATAAAAACTTGTCCCCCAAATCCAGGATGGACAGACATAACAAGCGTCATATCTGCCTGATCTATGAGTGAAAAATACGGTTCAGGCGATGTATTGGGATTCAAAACAATTCCGCACCGCAATCCATGACTACGAATTCTGCGGAAGCATTCCTCCGGGTCATCTTGACTTTCTGCATGTACTGTAATGATATCCGCGCCGCTTTCAGCAAACGGGTCGATATAGCTCGCCGGGTCCGTCAACATAAGATGGACATCTAGCGGTAAAGCGGTCACTTTTTTCAAGGCAGCAACTAAATGTGGTCCAAAGGACAGGTTAGGAACAAAATGACCATCCATGATATCCACATGCAATAGATCCGCCCCGGCTTCTTCCACTTTTTTGACTTCGTCCGCCATATGTAAAATATCAGCCGCCAACAAGGACGGCGCTATTTGAATCATCTTTGCCACTCCTTAATATCTTTTAAAATTTGGTACATCTGTACATAGCTCTCATACCGCGATTTTGCGATTTCCCCCTGCTCTAAGGCACTGCGCACCGCACACTCTGGCTCGCTGGTATGGCTACAGCCGCGGAATCGACATTTCCCTACATATTTACGCAGCTCTGGAAAACAATCCTCCAATTCTGCCGCGCGAATATCTTGAATATCCAAGCTGCTAAACCCCGGTGAATCTGCTACAAACGTTGTTGGCCCAAGCGAAAATAGTTCTACTGTACGGGTTGTATGCCGACCGCGCTGGATTTTTCGACTGACTCCGCCTGTTTCCAGGCAGATATCGTCTCCCAACAGGTTGAGTAGGCTGGATTTTCCAACACCGGAGCAGCCTGCAAATACCGTAACCTGGTCTTGCAGCTGCTCTTTTAACGCCTCCGTGCCTTTTCCTTTGGCAGCGGAGACACAAAACACCTGGTAACCAGCTAGCCGATAAGCATGTGGTAAGTGTTCTGCAACTTCTGTCATCAAATCTGTTTTATTCATCACCAGAAATGGTTTAATCTGATGATGTTCCGCAATCACCGTTAATTTGTCAATCAAAAATGGAATAGGATCAGGCGCCGCTGCCGCAAACACAATACCCATTTGGTCGATGTTTGCAACAGGTGGTCTTACAAATGCATTCTTTCTCTCCAGCAATTTCACCACATTACCTTTTTGTTCCGGTTCTTCTAAAACTTCTATCTCACAATGATCGCCAACGAGCGGCGTCAATTTATTGTTACGGAATATGCCGCGCGCACGGCATTCATAAATACCAGCATTTGTCTGCACATAATAGAATCCGGAAACAGCCTTCACGATAGTTCCTGTTAATATCATAATTTCACCTTATCTTAGCCCTGATTCTCTGTGACGCCACTGGAGGTTGCAACTCCATTTGCTTCGGGTGCACTACCTGTACCCGCCGGTGTGGATTCCGGAGCATGGGTCGGTGTGGATTTTGGAGTCTCTTCCGGTGTTTTCTCTGGTGTTTCTGTAGGCGTTGGCGTCGCTTTTTGCCCTGTACTAATTGTAAATGAAATCTCCGTGTTTTCATTTACTTCTGTATCTGCATCAATCGTTTGCGAAAGAACAGTTCCCTTCGGCAACTCGCTTTCCTGCGGTTGAATTGT
>CBCTHD010000482.1:0-2225 GCA_965146615.1 uncultured Clostridia bacterium | reverse complement strand
GTAATCACCTTGACGGCACACGGCAAGAATGCAGAAAATGCGCTTGCAGAAGCAGAAACTGAAATATACCGTCTTGAAACCAAAATGTCGCGTTCAAACGAGAAGGGGGAAATTTATCCGCTGAATGTCAATAAAAGCGCTGAGGTGAGTGATGAAACAGCATTTGTAATAAATACCGCCCTTGATATTAGTCAATCAACAAACGGCGCTTTTGATATAACCATTGCTCCTATAATGGATTTGTGGGGATTTTTCGGACATAGCTACCATGTGCCAAATGAAGCGGAATTAAAGGAGCAGCTTATAAAAGTTAATTATAAAAATATAGAACTAAAAGACAATACTGTACATTTAAAAAACAATTCGACGCTTGATTTGGGCGGCATTGCAAAAGGCTATGCAAGCGACAGAGTGAAAGAAATTTTTAAAGAGTACAATATTGAATCAGGGCTGATTTCATTTGGGAGCGCAATACAAGCGATAGGAACAAAGCCTGACGGCAGTAAATGGCGTATCGGGATTACAGACCCGCAGAATAAAGACAGTCATATCGCAAGGCTTGATATTTCCGATCAATGCGTTGCGACGTCAGGCTCATATGAACAGGTTTTTGAGGAAAACGGACAAATATATCACCATATAATAAATCCATCAACAGGCTATCCTTCGGACAGCGGTCTTGCTGCAGTTTCAGTTATCAGTGACAATGCGACCAATGCCGATGCTCTTTCCACGGCGTTGTTTGTCATGGGGCTTGATGAAGCAATTGACTACTGGAAAAGCCGGAATGATTTTGAGATGATACTGGTTACCGATGATAACATCGTTTATTATACAACAGCCCTTGAAAATTCCATTGAAATGCTGAAAGATGTGGAGTATACTATAATAAAATAAAATCGCAGGAGGACTTACAAAATGAAGGTTTTACTTGTAAACGGCAGTTCACGAGAGAACGGCTGCACAAACGTTGCGTTAAACGAAGCAGCACGTTCGCTGAAGGAGGAAAATATCGAAACAGAAATAATGTTTATCGGAAATAAACCTATTCCAGACTGTGTTGCTTGTCGAAAATGCCGTGAAACAGGCGAATGTGTATTTCATGATGTTGCAAACGAACTTGCTGAAAAGGCAAAGGAATGCGATGGTTTTATTTTTGGATCACCGGTTTATTTTGCACATCCGAGTGCAAGATTGCTGACTGTCATGGATAGGGCTTTTTATTCGGGCGGACAAAATTTTGCCTTTAAGCCTGCGGCGGCGGTGCTCAGCGCCAGACGTGCCGGAACGACGGCGTCGTTTGACGTTATCAATAAATATTTTACGATTGCGTCCATGCCTGTGGTATCTTCAACATATTGGAACCATGTATACGGCGCCCAACCCGAAGAGGTGTTTGAGGATAAAGAAGGTTTGATGACGATGTACAATCTCGGTAAAAATATGGCATGGATGTTAAAAAGTCTTGCCGTTGCAAAAGAGCATGGCATAACAACACCCAAGAATGAAAAAATATTAACTAATTTTGTCAGATAATAAAAACAGCTTCATCGAAGCGTTAAACGATGAAGCTGTTTTTTTAGTTTTTGACAAATGCAGACATTCCGTTGCAAATCAGTTTTGTGGCAAGTTGTATTGCCTCCTCTAATGGCATTTTCTTTCCATCCGCAACCCATTGACGATATAACAACGCGGAATTGGCTCCGTAATATGCAAAAACAAAATTTTCGGATAATTCGTCCATTCCGAAAGCGCCTCGGTTGGTATCGCGGCGATAGTCCATAATTCGTTTGTTTACCTGATTAAAAAAACTCTGATAACTGCCGCTGCATATAAGTCTTTCCTGAAATTTTGACTGTTTGGAGGCAGATTCAAAGAACAGCCGTATTAAATTTTTTATATCATCAAGGCTTTTGTAGCTTACGTTCTGTTTTATAAATACATTTACATATTCGTCCTGCAATTCCGCAAGCAGCTCATCTAAATCTTGATAATGCAGATAAAAAGTTTTTCTGTTTATCATCGCTCTTGCAGTGAGCTCTTTTATGGATATTTCATGATAGTCCATTTCACATACCATATCTTCAAATGCCGCACGTATTGCTTTTTTTGTTTTACGCACACGCAAATCCTCGCGCTTCTTTTCACCCATTTTTATTTCCTCCTACTAGAATAAATTTATGGGTAAGTTACACGGCAGCCAGCCGTGTTCGTATCCATCTTGT
>CBCTHD010000481.1:0-2234 GCA_965146615.1 uncultured Clostridia bacterium | reverse complement strand
TTTTCGTCGCTTCAATCGCTGTTCTCAGGTTTCTGATGTCATTAAGTGCGTCGAAAATACGAATAATGTCCATACCATTTGCCAGAGATTTCTGTACAAAATACTCTACCACGTCGTCCGCATAATGCTTGTATCCCAGAATATTCTGTCCGCGGAACAACATTTGCAGCGGTGTCTTTTTGGCTCTATCTTTGATTTTCCGAAGTCTTTCCCACGGGTCTTCGTTCAGGAAACGCAGACAAGAGTCAAACGTAGCGCCGCCCCATGCTTCCAGAGAATGATACCCGATTTCATCCATTTTATCAATAATCGGCAGCATGTCTTCCGTTGTCATACGCGTTGCAATCAAAGACTGATGTGCGTCGCGCAAGACAGTTTCGGTGATGCCGACTTTTTTCTTAGCTTCATTCGCCATAATGATTTCCCTCCATTCATGTTTCGTTGTTCATTATCCCAAAATCGACAGGAACACACCGGCCGCAACTGCGGACCCGATAACACCCGCCACGTTTGGTCCCATTGCATGCATCAACAGGAAGTTCGCCGGATTTTCCTTCTGTCCCACGGTCTGGGCAACACGCGCCGCCATCGGCACAGCAGATACGCCGGCGGAACCAATCAGCGGATTGATTTTACCGCCGCTCAGTTTGCACATCAGTTTTCCGAACAGTACACCGCCCGCCGTGCTCAGACAGAATGCACACAATCCCAGCACCACGATGCCAAGTGTTGCAGGTGTTATGAAGGTTTCTGCATCTGCCGTCGCGCCAACAGAAATCCCCAAGAAAATGGTGATAATATTCATCAATTCATTTTGTGCAGTATTAGAAATACGTGATACAACGCCGCTTTCCTTCATCAGATTGCCGAGCATCAGCATACCAACCAACGGAACTGCATCCGGAATAATCAACGCCACAACCAAAGTTACGACAATCGGGAAAATAATCTTTTCCGTTTTGGACACCGGACGAAGCTGTTCCATCACGATGCAGCGTTCCTTTTTGGTGGTCAGTAATTTCATAATCGGCGGCTGAATAATCGGAATCAGCGCCATATAAGAATATGCCGCGATTGCAATCATACTCAGCAATTCTGGTTTCAATGTCTTTGTTAGATAAATTGCAGTCGGCCCATCCGCACCACCAATGATACCGATGGACGCCGCACCATTGATGTCAAACTGTGCAAACTGTTCCGGGAAAAAGCCGCCAAGCAGCATAGCGCCAATAAACGCTAGAAAAATCCCCAACTGTGCCGCCGCCCCCAGCAAAATGCTTTTTGGGTTTGCAATCAGCGGCCCAAAGTCTGTCATAGCGCCAACACCGAGGAAGATAAGCGGTGGGTAAATGCCAAGTTTGACCCCTAGATACAGCCAGTCGATAAGCCCGCCATGCGCTATCATCTCGCTAAAATTAATTCCATCCGCCGTAAAATATTCTTTATGCATAACGCCGCCCAACGGAAGGTTTGCCAGCAACATACCAAACGCAATCGGCAGCAGCAGTAATGGTTCAAACTTTTTCACAATTGCCAAATACAACAGTACACAGGCAATTGCAATCATAATCAGAACCTTCCATTCTCCGGCCAGGATCTGCGCAATTCCCGATTTGGCAGCAAAGTTTTGAATCCCTATCAAAAAATCGTTCAAACCTCTACACCCTTTCTCTGTTTATTATTCAACCAGCAGCAACGGCTTAGCCCAATGCTACCAATGCATCACCGCTGTTGACAGCCGCGCCTTTTTCCACCATAACCGCCGTAACTGTACCATCAACCGGCGCTACAATTTCGTTTTCCATTTTCATCGCTTCCAGGATGCAGAGAACGTCGCCTCTTTTTACACTCTGACCATTCGATACATTCACGCCTACAATTGTGCCAGGCATTGGCGCATTCACTTTCGTTGAACCAGCCGGCGCTTCTGCTGCCGGTTTTGCTGCAGGAGCCGCAGCCGCAGGAGCTACCGGAGCTGCTGCAGGAGCAGGAGCTGCCGCAACAGGCGCGGGAGCCGCTACCGGCGCGCCGCCGATTTCTTCTACTTCAACCTCATAGGATTTGTTATTGACGTTAATTTTAAATTTTCTCATGTCTCATGTCCTCCTCTATCTTATAGTTGATTTTCAATTTGTTCTGTCCGTGCGGCAGCATTCCATGCCGGAGCATTTTGCCCAATCCGCCGGAAAGATTTGATTCTCAAATTATAGGTCGATGTATTCAAGGATGCCGCT
>CBCTHD010000480.1:0-2238 GCA_965146615.1 uncultured Clostridia bacterium | reverse complement strand
TGTTGCGGCGCCGCTCATAGCGAGACATACCAGGCCGCGCGTCTATGGATATGAACGAAAAAAACTGTCCTTTAAGAAAAAAGGAGGTGCCGAAACAGCATGAGCAAACTCTTTTCAAAAGACAGTGTTTTGTGGCCGGGCATTGTGTTGGGCGTAATTGCGTTGGCGGTAGGCTTAATGCTTTCGGTGGCAAATTATTTTACCAAAGATACCATTGCAGAGGCGAAGGAGAAAGAAATTGCCACTGCTTTGACCCAAGTGCTGCCTGCGGCGCAGGACTTTGAAGAACTGACGCCGGGGGAAGCAGACGAGATGGTAACGGCGCTTTATGCCGGCACGGACGTCTCCGGTGAAATTGCCGGATACTGTGTGCAGGCAGAACCGAGCGGATACGGCGGCCCCATTGTCATGATGATTGGCATTGCGAAAGACGGTAGTGTACAGGGAATTAGTATTACGGAAAGCGATGAAACGCCGGGGCTGGGTGCAAGGGCAAGTGAAGAGGCATTCAAAGGGCAGTACATAGGACTGACAGAACCTGTACAAGTAGATAAAGACGGCGGGGAAATTGAAGCGATTAGCGGCGCGACCATTACATCGCGTGCTGTAACCAATGGCGTCAATGCGGCGCTGGAAGCGGTCCAGCCACTTTTGGAAGAAGCGGGAGGTGCGGCAGATGAATAAAAAACTCGGTATTATAGTCAATGGCCTGATTCGTGAAAACCCTTCACTGGTGCTGCTGCTCGGCATGTGCCCGACGCTGGCAGTTACAACGTCAGTCAACAATGCAATTGGTATGGGGCTGGCAGCGACGTTTGTGCTCATTGGCTCCAATGTAGTAATATCCTTGTTGAAAAAGTGCATTCCTGATAAAATTAGAATTGCAGCGTATATTGTCATTATCGCGGGATTTGTGACATTGGTGCAAATGCTGCTGGAAGCATATGTGCCGGCGCTGAACAAGTCGCTTGGCGTGTTCATTCCGCTGATTGTGGTAAACTGTATCATTTTGGCCAGGGCGGAATCGTTCGCTTCCAAAAATACAGTGCTGGATTCTCTGTTTGACGGCGTTGGTATGGGACTGGGATTTACGGCTTCGCTTATCTTGGTCGCTGCTGTGCGTGAAATTTTGGGGAACGGGTCGTTTTGCGGTATCTCACTGTTCGGGGAAGGTTTCCAGGGCGCGACAATTATGATTTTGCCGCCGGGCGGTTTTTTGACGTTGGGCGTGATTATTGCGGTTGTGGGCGTCATACGCAAATATATCAGTGCTAGAAAGGCAGGGAAGGAAGTATGAGGTATTTTGCAAATATCATAGTTATTTCCCTGACCGCCATTTTGGTGGAAAACTTTGTATTGGTGAGGTTTATGGGAATCTGCCCGTTTTTGGGCGTATCGAAACAAACGAAAACAGCGGTGGGTATGGGCGGTGCGGTTATGTTTGTCATGACGATTTCTTCCGCTATGACATGGCTGGTGCAGAAGTTCCTGTTGGAACCTCTAAATTTGGAATATTTACAGACCATTGCGTTTATTTTGGTGATTGCGGCGTTGGTACAGTTTGTGGAAATGGCACTGGAAAAGCTGTCTCCAGCACTCTATGAATCGCTGGGCATTTATCTGCCGCTGATTACGACGAACTGTGCGGTATTGGGCGCGGCGATATTGACGCAGCAAAAGGGTTATGACTTTGTGGAAACCGTTGTTTTTGGGCTGTCGGCAGGCATTGGGTTCACATTGGCAATTGTGCTCTTTTCCGGCGTGCGGGAGCGGCTGGAATCCAGCGATATTCCGGAAGCATTGAAAGGGTTTCCCAGCGCATTGATTGCAGCGGCACTGATTTCCCTGGCCTTCTTTGGATTCCAGGGGTTGAAGCTGGGCTGATAAGGAGGAAGAATCAAAATGGAAATTCTATATGCTGTATTGGTGCTGGGCGGTCTTGGTGTGCTCTTTGGACTGGGACTGGGGCTGGCATCAAAGGTCTTTAAAGTGGACCGCGATATACGGATTCAAAAAATCATGGAAACCTTACCGTGTGCTAACTGTGGCGGCTGCGGGTTTGCGGGGTGCAGCGCGTTTGCCACGGCTGTTGTGGAAAAAGGTGCGGATCCGGCATCTTGTACGGTAGGTGGCGCGGAATGTGCGGCAAAGGTATCGGAAATCATGGGTGTGAAAGCGTCCTATGAGAGAAAAACGGCGCGCGTGAGATGTGCCGGCGACTGTGAACATGCACCGCTC
>CBCTHD010000479.1:0-2243 GCA_965146615.1 uncultured Clostridia bacterium | reverse complement strand
AAAAATGGAAAAAATCCCGCAAGCCAAATCCAAATCATCGGCTTTACGTGATCCCATGCCGACGTCACAAAGACCTGTTTACAATCAACGCTTCCGGAAATCGCCTCCTCCAGCGTTGTCCTGGCAATCCCGCACTGCTGCTCGTCCACCCAGTAGACTGCAATCATTCCCATGCCAATGCCAATCAATAGTATTGCTATGTAAAGAAATAATAATTTATATTGCTGTACCTGTACCGTTGCTCTGGTTCTTTTTCTCAATGCAATTCTTCCCCTCACTGTTCTTTTGTTATCAATATATGAACAGCGGGACAAGAATATTCCCGTTACATATTTGCCGATTTATCCCGGCAGCGTTTGACCGCTTCTATCATGGCATGTCGCAGTCCTTCCTCTTCCAGCGCCGCAACCGCTTCAATTGTCGTTCCGCCGGGAGAGCATACCTGGTCTTTTAATTCACCGGGATGTTTTCCTGTTTCCAGCAACATTTTAGCTGACCCAAGCATCGTCTGCGCCGCTAAGGTATACGCCGTCCCGCGCGGCAGCCCGCATAAAACGCCGCCGTCTGCCATCGCTTCCAAAACCAGATATAAATAAGCCGGACCGGAACCAGAAACCGCCGTTACAGCATCCACATAGGATTCCTGCATAACCAGCGTCTTTCCTACCTGCCCCATAATTTGGCAAGCAATGTCAATATCTTCAGAAAATCCGTTATCGAATATCACGCTCATTCCCTCGCCGACCAAAGCGGGCGTATTGGGCATAATACGCAGCGTATGGCAGCTGTCTTGCAGTTTGTCCGCAATCTGTTTGCGGCTGATACCCGCCGCAATGGACAAAATCAATTTACCTTCCAGCCCTTCCGCTTGTTTGACTTCCTCCAGCGCCGTCATTACCACGTTTGGTTTGACTGCAAGAATGGTTATCTCACTGCATTCCACTGCCTCCCGAATGCTGCCTGCCGTTTGAACACCTTGCTGCTTCCAGCACTGCAGCGCCGCTTCTGAAATGTCATAAACCGTAATATCCTGCGGCTGGCAAAATCCTTTCAGCAGGCCGCCGATGATGGCGCCCGCCATATTACCTGCGCCAATAAACGATAACTTCATATTCATACCTTCTCTCATTTTGTATCTACAAAAAAGCAGGTTGCATTTTCCAACACAACCTCAGCTTTTTGACATAAGTCAACAAGCTGGCGCGAAGGGGACTCCAGAGACTGCACAGCAGTCTCACGTCCCCCTCGCGTGCTCCCCCTGGTTCGGGACGCGAGTTCGCATAAATCCCGCAAGGTGCAAAAAGTCAGGCACATGTCCCGACTTTTTGCACATTTGATGGAAGGGGAACCCCCTTCCAATCCCCGGATATTCGTATTCCTTTTCATTTTGTCTACAGCCAGGTTGCATTTTCCAATACAACCTAACCTTTATTATAAACGCTTTTCTGTCATTTGTCAAATAGTTTTCTCTGCAATCGCCCGAACCAACTGTGCGACATGCTGTAAATCCTCCGCACTTACCATCTCAGCCGTGGAATGGATATAACGACAGGGTATGGAAATCGCGCCTGCAGGGACGCCGCTTTTGGTAATCTGAATGCCGGAAGCGTCCGTCGTCCCGCCGCTCAGCACTTCAAACTGGAAAGGAATATCATTTTCCCGCGCCGTTTCCACGATCAAGCTGCGCACTGCCGGATGCGCAATCATACCGCTATCCCGCACTTTGACCGCCGCGCCGCCGCCCAGCTTAATTGCCATTTTTTCGCCATCTATCCCGTCGCCACAGGCTGTGACGTCAACCGCAATCCCAATATCGGGCTCAATTCCGTATGCCGCGGTCTTGGCGCCCTTGAGTCCGATTTCCTCCTGCACCGTAAAGACAAAATACAAATCGCTGTCATGTTTTCCTATCTGCTGCAGTGCTTCCAGCAATGCATAACAACCCGCCCGGTCATCTAACGCCTTGGAGGAAATGCAACCACTGATTTCATCAAATGTACCGCAAAATACACCTGTCGTACCAACCGGCGCGAGCTTCTCCGCTTCTTCTGCATTCTTTGCACCAATATCAATATACATGTCCGCCAGTTTCAAATCCTTTTTTTTCGTGTCCCCGGCAGCAACAATTCCTTTTAAACCACCCGGAAACACCACTTTGCTGTGCAGGGCATTCGCAGCGGAAACGCCTCCCACATTGGTAAATCGCAAATATCCATTGTCCTCTACATAAGTCACCATAACAC
>CBCTHD010000478.1:0-2246 GCA_965146615.1 uncultured Clostridia bacterium | reverse complement strand
AATATACAGTTCAAATCAGGCTGGCGCAATACACTGGGACGGAATTGAAAACGGTAAAATTCCGTCGAATATAAAAGTAAAACTGACAGTTAATGCACTCAACAGTGAAAATGGAAGCGTAGAGTTCCTTGACACGAACGGAAGAAAGGCTCTACAGCTTGATATTGTAAATGATGAGGTGCGCCTTAACGGAAATAAGATAGCTCAACTTGTAGAAGGCAGTGCTGAGATTGCGCTATTCATATCGCCCGAGCTTGGCAAAATAGCGGCGTGGAACAGTAACGGCGAGCTTATGGTAGATTATGGCGAAACGTATGATAAGATTTCTGAGATAGCAGAAATTCGTGAAAACGGAGTCGAGGTAAGCAATATTACAATCATAACCGACGGTTTTGGCTTATTGGCAACGGCATTTTCAAATATAGACTATCTTGCTCCGTTTGACGGAAGCAGAATACACTCGGATATAGAAATGGTGACGGATGGTTTCCTGAATGTGCAAGCGGTATGGGCATCGGACAGAAATGATGTAATCTCCGCTGACGGAAAATTCAATACGCCGCCTAAGACCTGTGAGGTTAATCTTACGCTTACGTTGAGTTTAACGGATATGCCGGAGGTACAGAAAACAGTTACGGTAGGCTGCATAGCGGCGAATACGGTAGAAAACAATGCAGCGCTGGGAAAACCAATTACGAGCAGCAATCTGGAATCTCAGTATCCGTCATCATTTGCTGTGGACGGTGATGATACAACATTTATGCAGACCTCGCTTGATGATGGAGTTACTCTAACCATGACGCTTGACGGCAATACATGGATCAATACGGTAGGACTTCTGGGAAGTAATGCTAAGGGTTATACGCTTTATGCTTCCTCGGACGGAAATACATGGAATAAACTCGGCAGTTCCCAAATGGGAGACGGTATTTCGCAGGAAATGCTGGAATTTTCGGCAATAGCTCCGAAATATCTGCGTCTTGAATTTGACGCGGTTTCTGGTCAGAAACTCGAATTATATGAATGGGAATGCTGGCTTTTGGATAATGGTGCAGATAAAGAATATATTGATGTAAATAGTATTGACCTTCCCTCAACAATTACAAGCAATGTTGTTACACTTCCTATAATCGGAAGTGTGTATAAAACGGCGTTAGAATGGTCTTCATCAAATACGTCTGTTATATCAAACGATGGAGCTGTAACAATTCCGAAGAATGATACTTATGTTACATTAACTGTCAGCGGCGGAAATTCAACTAAAAGCTTTCGCGTACTTGTAAAGGGAACAAACGGTTCTTCGGGAGGAACGGTGATTGGAGGCGGAGGCGGAGGAGGCGCTGGCTCAAGCGTAAATCCTGCGTTTCCTGTGTTCAACAACACAATGACAACTACCACCCCTAATACGCCGTCTGCACAATCTCCTAACACTATATCAAAACCGAACAGACAGCTATTTAAGGATACAACTCTAGATGACTGGTATTATGAGGCAGTTCAGGCGCTTGCTTATGAGGGTATAATAAACGGTGACGGCAATGGTAATTTCAATCCTGCGGCTCCGGTCAAACGTGAAGAATTTGTAAAAATGGTAGTGCTTGCGTTTGACTGTGAAGTCACCTCTGAAAGCGGGTATTTTAAAGATGTGTCGGCAAATGACTGGTATGCCCCGTATATTGGAGCGGCGTTTAAGGCGTCAATAACGGAAGGAATTTCTGATGATTTGTTTGGCGTTGGCAGTCCAATAACACGTCAAGATGCAGCAGTTATGCTTGCGAGAGCCGTTTCGGAGCATATTGGCAATGAAACCATAAAACCCGATTTTACAGACATCGGTAATATTTCCGAATATGCTATAAATGCTGTGGGACAGCTCCAAAAGTACGGTATAGTTTCTGGTAGAGACGACGGTAGTTTTGCACCGCAGATGACAATTTCACGTGCTGAAACAGCGAAGATGATTTATGAAATTTTAAAGGAGTGGTATGGATTATGAGGCGTTACAGAAAAATAATCAGTTGTATTTTGACAGCATCATTGTTTTTTGGAGTATGCGCGTATGCTGAAATTCCATACAAATATGAAGAGCCGAATATTGCTCCGACAATGGAGCATGTTGATGAAGCAGACTATTTAGATGAAACCGCAAATATCTCTATGTTGAGCGCGTCAGCCGTGAAAACGGTCGGCGCTCCCTCAAAACGGAAAACAACATTCGACTATCCGCTATACGGTGATCCCGCGCT
>CBCTHD010000477.1:0-2247 GCA_965146615.1 uncultured Clostridia bacterium | reverse complement strand
GGAATCCATATAAATTGCTGAAAAAGAGAAAAAAGGTTTGACAATGCGGCAGAATAAAGGTAAAATATATAATGGAAAGTTAGTATGTGGAATGGAACTACATAGAATATGCAGGTAGGCTTTACAGGAATACCAAACAGGAATGTGGAGGAACAAGGGTATGCTCAAGAGCATGACAGGATATGGCAGGGCGGAAGTTTTGTTTGATACCAAGAGGGTGGTTGCAGAAATGAAATCCGTGAATCACCGGTTTGTAGATATTAATATGAAACTACCGCGTATCTATTCTTTTTTGGAAGAGAAAATCAGAGAAGAAGTGAAACGGTTTGCTGCGCGTGGGAAAATAGATGTTTTTATTACGATTGAGGATTTTCGCGAAGATGGAAAACAAATTCAAGTAGATATGCCGCTTGCACAGCAATATAAAAAAGCGGTCGAGACACTATCGGAAACATTTTCGCTGCAAAATGATTTGACGGCGGGACAAATGGCACGTTTTCCCGACATTTTTCAAATTGATAAAACGGAAGAAGACCATGATGTGATTTGGCGCGAGGTACAGCAAGTATTGGCTGAAGCAGGAGAAAACTTTTTGCAGATGCGCCAGCGGGAAGGGGAGCGAATTGGCAATGCGCTACTGGAGTGTGGCGGACGCATTCGCGCAATTGTGGAACGTATTGAAACATTAGCGCCGGCAGCGGTAAATGAGTATCAGCGCCGACTTCGGGAAAAAATTGTGGAACTAACACAGCAGCAGGATATTGATGAAACGCGGTTGCTGACAGAGGTGGCTATTTTTGCCGATAAAGTATGCACTGACGAAGAAATTACGCGGCTCAAATCCCATCTGGAAGAACTGGATCATCTGTTGCATTTAGAGGAACCCGTTGGTAGAAAACTGGATTTTTTAATTCAAGAAATGAATCGGGAAGTAAATACAATTGGTTCTAAATCCAATCAACTGGAGATTGCCAAGCTGGTTGTAGACGCCAAAGCGGAAATTGAAAAACTACGTGAGCAAATTCAAAATATTGAATGACGTTATGAATTTCAAAAATTTGGAAATACTATAAGAATAGGGGTTTTTGACTTATGAAATTAATCAACATTGGATTTGGCAATTTTGTATCAGCAGGACGGCTGGTTGCGATTGTTAGCCCGGAATCTGCGCCTATCAAACGGACCGTACAGGAGTCGCGGGAGCGAGGAATGCTAATAGATGCAACCTATGGCCGCAGAACGCGTGCAGTGCTGATTACCGACAGTGACCATATCATTTTATCGGCTGTACAACCGGAGACTGTCGCGCATCGTCTCGGTGGAAAAGATGCGGCAGCAATATTGGAGGATGATTTGGATGAAGAATAGAGGGTTGCTCATGGTGGTTTCAGGACCTGCAGGCGCAGGTAAGGGAACGATTTGTGGCGCTTTTATGGAGCGGCACCCGGAGGTCCATTTGTCGGTATCCGCAACAACCCGCGCGCCGCGTGCTATGGAACAAGAGGGCATTCATTATTATTTCCTGCACAAACAGCAGTTTGAACAAATGATTCAGGATGGTAATTTGATTGAATGGGCAAAATTTTGTGATAATTATTATGGTACACCGCGTGCTATAGTGGAAGAAAAATTAGCGGCGGGACAAGATGTGCTACTAGAAATCGAAGTACAGGGTGCTATGCAGGTGAAGGAGAAGTTTCCGGAGGCTGTTTTGATTTTTGTTCTTCCGCCATCTATGGAGGAACTCCGCAGCCGTATCATTGGGCGCGGTACGGAAACGATGGATGTGATTAACAAACGGATGGCGCGTGCTGAAGAAGAATTAAACATGGCGCAACAATACGACTATTTTATCTTAAATGATGTTATTGAAGATGCAGTAAACCGGCTTGAATCCGTTGTACAAGCCGAAAAAATAAAAATATCCAGGAATTTAACACTGTTGAAGGAGGTTCGTGGACAATGATATATCCACCGATAAAAGAATTGATTGACAAAGTAGGTAATCGTTATATCCTAGTGGTTGTAACAGCAAAACGTGCGCGGGAAATCGCCCATCATGAAAGACTGTTAGAAAAAGAGCGGGAATTGGCGCCTGAGCCGACAACGTTGGAAAGCCGGCTGAAACGGTTGGAGCGCAATGCCAACAAAACAACGGTAAAGCCGATTATTAGCGCTATTCAAGAGGTTTATGATGGCAAAGTCTATTTTGTTCAACACGATTCCCAACACCCGGAATCGGAGGAG
>CBCTHD010000476.1:0-2250 GCA_965146615.1 uncultured Clostridia bacterium | reverse complement strand
GCATGAAATAAATAAAGGTAGTTCGTCGCAGGGAGACTGCTCCGAACCACTTCCTGCGGGAAGCGCGTCCCGCAAGGTGCAAAAAGTCAGGCGCACGTGTGCCCCAGAGGGGTATGTCCCGACTTTTTGCATATTTAATGGAAGGTCTATAAGAGGGTAGGTTCCTTTCGGAACCTGCCCTCTGGGCTATGAGACCTGCTTGCACTTTGCGCTGCACGTCTCACATATCCCATGTGCCTTCCACCCCCCAGATATTCGCATCCCATTTTGTTTTGTCTACAGTCTGAAATCCACCCGGCAGCGCCCGCTAATGTGAAAGAAAGATTCCGTCCCGAATCTTTTTTACAGGGCCGCTTTTGCTTTTTCTACCAATACGGTAAATGCAGCAGGGTCTGCAATCGCTATTTCGGAGAGCATTTTCCGGTTCATTTCCACACCGGCCAGTTTCAGGCCGTGCATAAACGTCGAATAGTTCATTCCGTTCAGTTTTGCTGCTGCGCTAATACGGGTAATCCACAGACGTCTGAAATCACGTTTGCGCAGTTTTCTGCCGGTATATGCATATACAAGAGATTTCATGACTGCCTGCCGCGCTGTTTTATATAATTTTGATTTTCCACCGTAATATCCTTTTGCCATTTTCAGGATTCTTTTATGTTTCTTTCTGGTTGCCAACGCACCTTTTACTCTTGCCATGGTCAAAACCCTCCTTCTTTACTGGTATGGTAATAATTTCTTAATCACTTTCGCGTTTGCTTCGCTCGCATATCCCGCTTTTCTCAGATTTCTTTTTCTTTTCGTGGTCTTTTTGTTCAGGATATGGCTTTTGAATGCTTTTGCGCGTTTGAATTTTCCATTTTTTGTAACGGAGATTCTTTTGGCCGTAGCTCTGTGTGTTTTCAGTTTCGGCATAATATGTTAGCTCCTTTCAACCTCTAAAATTTTCTTTTATCATACTCTTTTCTCTTGTGGAAAAGCAAGTATCAACTGTGTTATTTTCCACCCGTTGGTGTGAGGAACATAAACATGTTCCGTCCTTCCATTTTAGGCTGGCGGTCTACCGTGCCGTATTCTTTCACCAGTTCGGCGAACCGGTCCAGCACCACCTTGGAGTTTTGCGCGTGACTGATTTCACGCCCGCGGAACCGCAGCGTTACTTTCACTTTGTTGCCCGCCTTTAAAAATTTCATTGCATTTTTGGCTTTGGTTTCGAAATCATGTGTATCAATGGTGGGAGACAGACGGACTTCCTTAATTTCAACCGTTTTTTGATTCTTACGGTTTTCCTTTTCCCGTTTTGCCGCCTCAAATTTATATTTCCCATAATCCATGATTTTGCAAACGACCGGTTTGGCCTGAGGCGCGATTTCTACCAGATCCATGTTTTTGTCCGCGGCAAGTTTCAGCGCCTGCGAAACACTCATGATACCCAGCTGCGTCCCGTCCGTGTCCACGACCCTCGCTTCTTTCTGTCTGATTTCTTCGTTAATTAATAAATCTTTACCTATGGTAGTACACCTCCAAAAACCAATTCCATTTTAATTTTTACATAAAAAATGAGTGTCAGAACGTTTCTCACACCCAAATACACACGCCGCCACCAATATACACCCCGGCGGGTAGTCTGCATATTTGCCCTATACCTCTTGATATAAGGCGAGAAGAAACTTCTGCTTGTTTTACGGAAATGTATTATATCATACTATGACGTCCTTGTCAAGAAAAAATTTTTGTTTATGGATAAATCTTTGTAGGTTTATCACGCCAAAAGGGACAAAACCTTACGGTTTTGTCCCTTTGGCAGAAATAGATTTATATTAGGAATAGTGATGGCTGTTTCATTTTTCCGGCAAACCACCGAACAGATTTTGTCAGCACTGTTTTGACGCCGTAAAACGTTCTGCCGGCACCTGTTGCCCAGATCATTTCCAAAACGGTTGCAGCAAAAATTGGACTATTGTTTGGGAATCGTAATCACATATTCGATATATTCTTCGTGGTCATTTCGTTTAGCAGCCGCCTTTACGCCTGCCTGTTTCATCACGTCCACCGCTTGTTTGATGGTATTGACAAAAATGCGGACGTCCTTAATGAGATAGGTCTTTTTCTGTTTGTCCGGCTCTTTGTCCTCTTCCAGCATTTTGTCAATCAATTTATCTGTCATTTGTACGTTATAGCCCTTGTCAATCACCGTGTAAAGCGCCTTGCACTGCATCTGTTCATTGGGCAGACGCAGCACTGCCCGCGCGT
>CBCTHD010000475.1:0-2259 GCA_965146615.1 uncultured Clostridia bacterium | reverse complement strand
GGGTCTGTTCCCTCCACTAAATCCAGCAGCATCTGTTCCAATGACGATTCTCCGATACCGAAAATATGCACCGTGCGGGAAAAAATTTGTATTCCTGATTTTTCTCTTAAATATGGTTTGACAGTTTCTTCAAACATGGGAATATTTTCTCGCGGCGGTCCCGGTAAAACAACTGCAATTTTTCCCTCGTTTTCCACAATACAACCAGGCGCGGTCCCGTTATGGTTGGGAATCACCAGACTTCCCTCCGGCAGTTCCGCCTGTTTGACATTATTTTCTGTGAAAGGGCGGTCAATCTGTCGGAAATATGCTTTGATTTCTTCCAAAATCTCTTCATGCAGCACCATTGGCGCGCCAAAATAAGTTGCTACCGTTTCTTTTGTTAAATCGTCCTGTGTAGGTCCCAGCCCTCCTGTTGCAATTACCAGGTCTGCGCGTTCAAACGCCGTCTCCAGCGCATCGGTAAGCCGTTGTGGATTGTCGCCTACCACCGTCTGGTAGTGCAATGTGATGCCAAGCTCCGCCAGTTGTTTTGCCAAATATTGTGCGTTGGTATTGAGAATCTGTCCCAACAGGATCTCTGTACCAACGGCTATAATTTCCGCTTTCATATTCATTCCTCCCACCTTTCACGGGTCATATGGGCAGTACCAGCCCGATAATCAATCCAAGTACAGCGCCCGCCAGTACTTCCAGCGGCGTATGTCCAATGAGTTCTTTCATTTTTTTGCTAAATTCATCTTCCGGATCGGAACCGTACCAATTGTCCAGCATCCAGTTTAGCAGCTTTGCATGTTGTCCCGATGCGCGCCGCACGCCCGCCGCATCATACATGACCACCAGCGCCAGTGCCGCTGCAACGGCAAATGTGGCGGAACCCAAGCCACTCACCCGCGCAACCGATGTTGCCAACGCTACCACAAATGACGAGTGGGAACTGGGCATACCGCCGGCGCCCACCAGCCGGGACAGTTCAAAATTCTTTTCTGTGATCAATTCAATAATCACTTTCAGAACCTGTGCTGCAAACCAGGCTACTATTGCGGCAATTATCACCGGATTCCCAAAAAATTCCTTTATCAAATTCATGTTTCATGCCCTTTCCGCGGTCATGGACCGCTTTTGTCACTTACTGCGTACAGATAGTCCGTTTGCTAGTTCTGCCAAAAATGCTCCCTCCCCGCCAAACGGCAGAATCGCCTGTTTTGCCGACTCCGTCAAGCTGTAGACGCGCTCTTTTGCTTTTTCGATTCCGTATAGACTTACATACGTAGCCTTATGATTTTTTGCATCACTGCCCGCAAGTTTGCCAAGTTCTTCGCTGTCTCCTACAACATCTAATATGTCATCTTCAATTTGAAATGCCAGCCCGATACAACGTGCATAGGTAGAGACCGCTTCCAGCCACTCTGTTTTGCCACTGAGCAAAATCCCCATACATGCCGCTGCTTCTATCATATCCCCCGTCTTATGTGTATGAATATATTTCAGCAACGCTTCGTCTGCTTGCACTTTTTCCGCCTGCATATCCGCTATCTGCCCGCCAATCATGCCGCGGCAACCGCTGCATTTCGCAAGGAAACGCATTGCAGACAACGTCACATCTGCCGGCAGTGCACTTTGTTCCAACATTGTTTCAAACGCCAGGTTCAGCAGCCCATCGCCCGCCAATATTGCCGTCGCTTCATCAAACGCCAAATGACAGGTTGGTTTGCCGCGCCGCAACGCGTCGTTATCCATCGCCGGCAAATCATCATGAATCAAGGAATAGGCATGCACCATTTCCACTGCTGCGGCAAAGGGCTCTGCCAACGTCATCTCCAATCCGCCCATCTTTGCAGTCGTTAACGTCAACACGCCGCGCAGCCGTTTCCCGCCGCCCAGACAACTATACCGCATTGCTTCATACACCGGGCGGTTATACCCTTCCGGCAGCGGAATCATGCGCTCCAGCGCCGCTTCCACCACCGCCGCTCGCTGTGCCAACTGTTCTTTCCACTTCATATTATTTCCCACTTTCAGTCTTTTTGCTCTTGTTTCATCAGCACTTCCACCTTTTGCTGTGCTCCGTCCAGCAAGTCATTGCACACTTTTGTCAGGTGTACGCCCTGTTCAAATAATTTCAATGATTCGTCCAACGGCGTTTCTCCTTGCTCCATTTTTTTCACAATCTCCGCCAGCTGTCCGATTGCCTCTTCAAATGTCAACGTTTTTTCCTCCATGATTCGCCATCCCTTTTCTATAAAACTTGCGTCTGGA
>CBCTHD010000474.1:0-2262 GCA_965146615.1 uncultured Clostridia bacterium | reverse complement strand
ATTCATGCGTTTTGGAACCAAGGCGGAAAAACAAGTCGCTCCACATCATGGGCTCAAAGCCATAAGACGAGGCAAGGGACACAACACGGTCCAAATGACGGCTCAAAATCGTATACGGGTCTTCATAGCCAAACCGTCTCAAATGCTCGCCGGTTCCGATGTCCGGCGCTTCGTCCATACCGATATGTATTTTCTTTGTGGTGAAGCAGTCCCGCAGCGTGCGGAACATCGCTTCAATGAGCTGATATGTTTTTTCCTCGTCTGCAAGCAGTGTTCTGTCCGTTTCCCGCAGCTCCGCCATAGCCGGCCAGCGGAGAGCGGCCTTCAAATGTCCCAGTGTCTGAATGCAGGGAATTAGTTCAATACCAAGCGCTAAGGCATATTGGTCCATCTCACGCAGTTCCTCTTTGGTATAAGCGCCGCGCAAATAGCCAAAATAGGGATATTCCTCGATTTCGTAGGTATCTTCGGTGTAAAGCATAGCGGAATTCAACCCCATACATGCCATTTTGCGCAGCAGGTCTTTGACCGTTTCCACACGCAGTACAGCGTTTCGGGAGCAGTCTATCATCACACCGCAGGAGTTAAATTGTCGCGTTTCCGACAGCGTTTCGACAGCTTTCCCTTCGCGCAGCATACCGCAGAGCAGCGCCAGCGCACGGAAAAAGTCGCTGGGACGAGCATAGGTGATTTGATAGCCATCCGCAGCGGTTTCAATGGAGAGACCGTCGCCTGCTTGCCGGACACGGACGGGGGTTCCTTCCGCAGTAAGTTGTATGTCTAATGCCGGCGCAAGATAGGAAAGCCCGATTTGAATGGGCGCTACATCGCCCTGGAACGAGAAATTCATGTTATATTCCTCCTATTTGACATAATATGCATAGCCGCCGCAGTGTGCGGGCGTGCCTTCTGCCTTTGTGATTTTTACCGTCAACTGCTGTGCGCAGATAGCGGGGAATTTACAAATCCGCTTGTGTCCCACCGCAAGTCCTTTGTGCAGTAGCACTTCCGTTCCTTGTTTGGTGGTTTGCGCCCAAATTTCAAATTCCAAGATGGATTCCCCCTCGTGCAAGTCCTCCATCAATACGAGCTGATTCACCAATGTCGGTTTGTCAAAGCGGCAGGTACAGCCGTCCAAGGTGCCGAGCGGCTGCGTATAGCGGCGGCGGATTTCTTCGCCAAATGCCAGCAGATTTGCGGCGTCTTTATCGGGCAGCAGTCCCCGGCGGTCTGGTCCAATGTTTATTAAGAGGTTTGCGCCGCTGCCGACGGAAAGCTCATATAGCCCCATCAATTCCTCCACGCTTTTAACGGTATCCTCGTCGGCATCGCTGTAAAACCAGTTCGCCATACGCATGGTGCAGTCGCATTCCGCGGGCAAAAATACATCTTCGCCGAGCGCGTCCTCTTCCTCCTGCAAGACGGAAAACGGCAGGCTGTTGACCACATTGCGGTTGTCCAGGCCCGCGACGCCGCATTCATTGCCGACCCAACGCGTGTCAGGATCCCACATGTTAAAAATCAAGATTTCCGGCTGCATACGGCGAATTTCGCCAATGATGCGTTCTGTGTCATAGGTATGTCCTTCCGAGCCGCAACCATCAAACCAGAGATAGTCAATCTTACCGTACCCTGTGAGCAGTTCGCTGATTTGATTGATAAAATAAGTATCGTAATCTTTCGCGTCCTGATTCTTGGAACCAAATTCCGCCGGCGAGTAATACAGTCCCACTTTCAGTCCATATTTCCGGCAAGCGTCCACATACTCCCGCACCACATCGCCCTTGCCGTCCTTCCAGGGCGTGTTTGCAACAGAATAATCTGTATATTTGCTGGGCCAATTTGCAAATCCGTCATGATGTTTGCAAACCAAGACGGCATACCGCGCGCCCGCCTTTGCAATGGTGGAAATCCAGTTTTCACAGTCCAGCGCGGAAGGACAAAAGCCTTCCAACGGCATTTCCTGCATATCCCAATCCCGGTGTCCCTCATAAAAGGTACGGATGCCAAAGTGAAAAAAGACGCCGAATTCCCAGTCTAAAAAAGCCAATTGTTTTTCTGTCGGTTTACAAGTGTTCATCGCAATGCTCCTTATCTGATTTGTTTTTGCGTTTATTATACCATAAATGAAAAAGAGTGCAAGCGTATTTCAAAAAAAGAGCAAAAATTTATTATTTTACTGCTTTAAAAAGCAATTCTATGCTAATTGATTGACGAAACCGGAAAATTATATTATAATGCGTAAGTAGGACAAGAGTTTCT
>CBCTHD010000473.1:0-2264 GCA_965146615.1 uncultured Clostridia bacterium | reverse complement strand
TTGTCAGACCGTATCAGAATGTCAGAGCAATGGTAATTGTACGCTAAGTGGAAATGCGGAGGAGGGATATTATGAAACGGATTTTTAGTATAGCGCTGGCGCTTTGCATGGCGATGAGCCTGTTTATCGCTTTGCCGGCGGCAGCAATAGAGGAAGCGGACGGTTGGGAGCTGATCAAAGAACTGCCGTTCACACAGGAAGCGGAAAATGCGGGAAACTATAGTGTTTCACCGGATGAAACAAAATTTGAAAAGACTTATTCCGACGATGGCATGATATTGAAAGCACTGACGGATGACTCTGGTTCTGATACATTTGTGGAGTTCAACTATGCTTTCGGTCAAACACTGAATGATGGAAGGTATTATGTAGAATTTGAATTTACGGAAAATGCGCCTACGTCCGGTAGTCTGAACGCCACAGTAAGAGGGGATAGTGAGGCGTTTACGTGGGCGATCTCAAAAAGTTCGCCGGTTGGGATAGCGGCGCGTACGGATGGAACAAGCGAGACGGCGGGAGGCTGGGGAACCGTGCCGGCGTCTGAAAAACCGTCGCACACGTCCGGTGCAAGAGAGAAACAGGGCGTCATTTTTGACACATCGGATCAATCGCTGGTGCTTTATAAAGATGATACGGCGGTTACCGGCAACAAGCTATATACGCGTTACATCGCATGCGTCTCTATTGATAAGATGTATTTCAAATTCCAAACGGCGAAGACAGACGATTCCTATACATTCCATGGCATTAAAGTCTATCAGTTCACCGGAGAGGTGTCGGATGCGGAAAAGTTGGCAACGGATATGGCGACTGTTACCGAATCCTCTATTTTAGGCGGGCAACAGAAATCCAGTATTACCACTGATTTGACGCTGCCGGCATCGCCGCTGGCGAACGGCACGACGGTGACTTGGGAATCCTCTGACACGGCGGTTATTTCCAACGATGGTGTGGTGACGCGCCAGGAAGAGGACACGGCGGTAACTTTCACGGGTCATTTTGTCAATGGCACAGCGACGGAGGATATGGTTTTAACGTTGAACGTCAAGGGAACCAGCGGTGAGAATTCAGACTGGATCTTGTGGAATGAAATCATTTTTGACAGCCTAAACAGTTCGCAGTACACCCTTGCCACAGATGCCAATTATGAATATAGCATCACGGACGGCGCACTGATGCTAACAAAACTGACGGACGTCACAGCGGACTTTAACGGTGCAGTAACAGTACCTATTCCGAGCGACCATCCCATTGGCGATGACGCCACCTATTATATGGAGTTTGTATATGAACTGAGCGGAACGAATATGAAACTGCTTGCCAACTATCAAAGTGGCGGTAGTTATGTTCTGTCCATGACGTCACAATATAACAGCGGCACGATTGGATTGGCTGCACATACTTCCTCCGACGGGACGGGTACAGGTAATTGGCTGGGCAATGCTTACCTGCCGGGATACACCCATGGACAGAAAACCACATTTGGCGTGCTTTATGATACGTCGGATTCCTCACTGGTTTTTTATAAGGACGGGGAAGTGGTGAACAACGGCTCAAAGGTTTATACCAGAACGCCGGGACTTGATGCATTGACACAGTTGAAATTTGGTCCGCAGGACATCAATAAGGAAACAGCGATTACCGCTGCAGGAGCGACTGCAAAGTTCTACAGCTTTAAGGTCTGGAAAATGGACAATTCGTTGTTCCTGGAGGACTATAATTATCTGACTATAGATAAACTGACCGATGAACCGGCCAGCATGATCACGAAGAATCTGAACCCGCTGCCGACCATCTTGCCCAACGGAACGATCGTCAACTGGACGATTTCTGATCCGGCGGCAGTAAAACAAGACGGCACGGTGACGCCAGGCAGCAATGGGGACATCTCGGTCAAATTGACGGCGGAGCTGTCTCGCGGCTCATTTACCGACACGAAGGAATTCAATTTGGTGATATTGGAACCGGGAAAAGCAGACCGCTACCTATATGTTGACAGCGACACCTTTGATACAGAAGCGGATTTTGCAGTATGGAACTTCGAACAGGGCGACAGCGTTATTGCGTGCGACGATGGACGGCTGTATATGAGAAGAACTACAGCAAATCAAGATGTATCGGCTACCAAATATTTTGTTACACATAATGCAGACGAACGCTTTGCAGCAGTCGGCGACAACGTTACGGTAGAATATCAACGGGAAATTAATGAGAACCTGCGAGAATTGAAGTCGGAGTTGTTTGATATGGACGATAATGTCCTA
>CBCTHD010000472.1:0-2272 GCA_965146615.1 uncultured Clostridia bacterium | reverse complement strand
AAGCGATGCTAATGTCGATGGAATTTTGGAGGTGCTTCCGGATGGATATGGATTTATCCGCAGCAGCAAAACCTATTTAGCTTCCGGTCACGAAGATGTTTATACACCGCCGCAAATGATTCGGCGGTATCAATTAAAAACAGGAGATAATGTAGTAGGTTTTGCAGTTAAACGGGACAACGAAAAATTTGAAGCATTGATTTTTATCAAAAGCGTTAATGGGCAACGCCCTGAATTTGCGCGTACGCGCCGTTCATTTGAATCCCTTGCGCCAACATATCCGGATCAGCGGCTACGCTTGGAGAACGACCCACGTAATTATGCTATGCGGATTATTGATTTAATTTCACCGATTGGTAGGGGGCAGCGTGGATTAATTGTTGCACCGCCTAAAGCAGGGAAAACAACACTGTTGAAAAATATTGCGAAAAATATCCTTGCAAATCAAAATGATGTGAAGATGATTGTTCTCTTGATTGATGAGCGTCCTGAAGAGGTTACCGACATGATCCGCTCTATTGAAGGGGCTGACGTTGTGTATTCCACGTTCGATATGCCGCCTGAAAATCATACGAAGGTAGCGGAACTTGTTTTAGAACGGGCGAAACGTTTGGTGGAGCATGGGCAAGATGTTGTCATTTTACTTGACAGCATCACCAGATTGGCACGCGCCTATAACATGACGGTACCTGCCAGCGGCAGAACGCTTTCCGGTGGGTTAGTGGTGGGGGCGCTGCATCTGCCAAAAAAATTTTTCGGCGCTGCAAGAAAAATTGAAAATGGAGGCAGCTTGACAATTTTGGCAACCGCTTTGGTGGAGACCGGCAGCCGAATGGACGACGTCATTTTTGAAGAATTTAAAGGAACCGGTAACATGGAACTTCATTTAGACCGGAAATTATCGGAACGCCGTATTTTTCCGGCGATTGATATTTATAAATCCGGAACTCGAAAAGAAGAACTGCTGTTGTCTTACGACGAACTCAATGCCGTCTATCATATCCGCCGTGCGTTTGGCAACGCGAATACAGCAGATGTGACGGAATATATTATCAGCAATCTTGTCACAACAAAAACAAATACAGAATTTGTGGAAAAAATGAATTTTGAATTAAAAAATGATAAATTTACATTTAAAGCAAATCATCATAATTTCTATTAATATTAACGGGGCGAGTGAGCAACACTTGCCTCTTTTTGTTTACACCCATAGAAATTCCTATATTTTTGTATAAAAACAAATCATTTGGCAAAAATAGGAGTAACAAATTCAACTAGGTGGTGTAATTTATGAAAAAAAATAACAGTTCACGGTTTGGTCAGAAAGGCTTCTACAGAGCCTTAAGTATTTGCGTTGTAGCAGTATTCCTAACAGCCTACTTCGTCACCAGCAATAGTAATACCAAACAGAACAACGCTGACCAGACGGCCCAGAGTGTTGTGAATGAACCGCAGACGCCTGTTTTGCCGGAAGAAACAGCAAAAGCAATTTCAACCCCGACACCTACACCAAAAGCAACAGAAAAACCTGTTGCAACGCAACCAGCTACAACAAAAGAACAGGATACTACAACAGCAACGGCAGCAAGCTCACAGCCCACAGCATTTTCTATGCCGGTAGAAGGTGAAATTGTAGTTGCACACTCGCAAGAAGCATTGGTCTATTCCAAAACGTATGAAGATTGGCGGATTCATACTGGCATAGACATTAATTGCGACAAAGGGACGTCTGTAAAAGCTGTTGCAGATGGCACCGTTGAAAAAGTGTATACAGATCCACTAAAAGGTATTGTAATTGAAATTTCTCATGGTTCCATACGCAGCGTCTATGCAAATCTTTCTACGGATAGCATGGTTCAGGTTGGCAGTGAAGTGAAAGCGGGTGACGTTATTAGCGGCATTGGTGACAGCGGCGCGTTTGAAAGTAAACAGCAGCCACATTTGCATTTTGAATTATATAAAGATGAAGAACCAATCGATCCGTTAGAGTGGTTACAAGCGTAAAGAAGCCAATTAAGAAAATATATACAAAAAAAAGCACAGTTTTCACCGTGCTTTTTTCTTGTAATTACACAAAAACTATGATATAATAGACGCATAGTGCCTATCTATTGAAAGTTCCTTGCCAGGATGTGGATGGGAATTACTCTACGTGCAGGGAAGAATAGCACCTTTGCCTCGCCAACCAAAAGAGTCGCGGGTACGTAAAGATGCACGAAATTATATCAAAATGCTTTGCATTCATGATATAATAAACATGCTAATAATTTAT
>CBCTHD010000471.1:0-2291 GCA_965146615.1 uncultured Clostridia bacterium | reverse complement strand
TAATATCTCGTTCGCCCGGCATACTAACCGACTGAATTTCCGCTTTGATTTCCCGTGCCACCTGTGCCGGCTGCGCAACCGGATAATCCCGGTCATCCGTTCCATATGCCTGCACCTTCGCACGCGCAACCAACTTTCCACCCGCATGGCGGCGCATAGCCGGTCCGTGAATACAGCTGCCGCTGCAAGCGCTCATCTCGATAAAGTATCCCTCTAAATTGCCCTCTGCGACCTGTTCCAGCACCTCCCGACATTCTTCAATGCCATCCACACAGACATACCGGTAAGATTCCTGATGATCCATGGAATCTACGATACCGCCAGTAATGGGAAAATACCGTGCGCGGTATTTTTCGTCTTGCTGCGCAGCAGCCGGAATTTCCACCTGTTCTTCCTCCAGCCACTGATGCAATTCCTCAAATGTCAGCGCAACATCTACACTGTCGCTCTCCTCCACCTCCTGCTTTTTGGAGATGCAGGGCCCGATAAACACCACCGCTGCTTCCGGGTCTTTTTCTTTGATCAGCCGTCCATGCGCCTGCATGGGCGTCAAGACTTTTGCCAAATACGGCAATGCGTCCGCATGATAATCCTGAATCAGTTTTACAACGGAATGACAGCAGGAGGAAATCAGCGTTTTGGGTGCTTCTTCCCGCAAAATCCGTTCATATTCTTTTTTGACGATGCTTGCGCCAATGGCGGTTTCCTCCACATCGCTCACGCCAAGTTTTCCAAGCGCCTCGCGCATATCCGCTATAGAACGCGCCGGAAATTCCGCAATAAAGGACGGTGCCATGCTGACGACAACCCGCCGCCCGCTGTTCAGCAACTCCTTCACCTGCTGCAAATCACTGCGGGATTCCTTCGCGTTCTGGGGACAGACTAACACGCACCGCCCACAAAGCAAACAATCATTACGGATAATTTGCGCCTGTCCCTTTTTAAATTCAATTGCCTTGACAGGACATTCCCGGATACATTTATAACAGTTTTTACAGTTTGCGTCCTTAAATTTTAAAATATCCATCCGCTTCTTCCTCCTTTCCTATTCCACAGCCGCGGCAATATGCTCCTCAAATACTTGCGCCGCATTGTCAGGACTTACATTTTCCAAAAAGATTTCTCCCACCTTGACCGCCACGCCACCCATACAATGCCCCAAGCAAAACGAAGCGTTCAAATTCACCTTGTCCTCAAGTCCCATTTCCTTTACCTTCTGTTGGAAAATCTGAATAATTTCGTGTGATCCGCGCAAATGACAGGAACTTCCCACACATACATAGACGTCCATCAAAATCCCTTCTTTCTTCACAGAAAGCCCGCCGTCTCTATGGCGGGCTTTCCGATTTTTTAACGGATATAAAATGTAAAATCCATTTGTTCTTCCTTTAACTGATATTTGGGCAGTAACTCTGGTCCGCAGCTTCCCGAACCGATGCCGCTGACTTTATAATCAATCCGAACAATTGTTTTGCCGCAAGGTACCAACTCGTTTGTATGATTTGCTGCAGTCAACACCTCGCTGCGATACGGTGATACCTGAAATTCAAAGTCCCCGTCCGCTTCAAATACCAGTCCATTTTCCATTTCCAGCCGCAGGGTACGAGTATGGTTACCATATTCCTGGGGCATTGGATAAGGTACATATTCCTGTTCTACCGAAGAATGATAGCACCCCATTTTGGCATGATGGCACAAGTCTGCGTAGTTCTCCATTGGTCCCATGCCGAAATACGTAAACTGTTGGATAGAAGGCGGTAATTGAAATTCAAATCCCAGCCGCGGCAGAAAGACGTCCCGGTCTGCAAAATCCGCATGAAGCTGCACTTTAATTTCCCCCGTGCCGCCGACAGTATATACCGTTTGATAGTATAAAAACGGAATCCTGGAAACACCCGCCAGCGAACCGTCTACCGTGATTTGTATTTCGCTCTGGCTGTTTTGCTGCACCCGGCACTCATATACTTTGGAGTACAATACATTAAAATTTTTGCCCTGCATATTGTCTTCAAACAACCCCCACTTCAATTTAATGCGGCGGTCATTGTCCGTGGGCGCACGCCATACGCTAAGTTGTGTCAGCCCGCTGAGTTTTTCTTTGTCATCGCGCACAATACTTTCAAAGTGCCCATAATGGCAATTGAATGTATAAGAGAATGTTTCTCCTTTCAAATAATACCGCTCGCCGCTGTTCACAATGGCAACCGGCGGACGGGCTGCATCGCGCCGTATTTCCTCTTTGGGTACCTCCAACTCGTGCTGTGCGAAGGTCATTTCAAAGCCTTTGTCTG
>CBCTHD010000470.1:0-2298 GCA_965146615.1 uncultured Clostridia bacterium | reverse complement strand
TTGACTGCATGATTGACGGTGATACCGGTGAAATCTATGTCAATGAAATCAATAAGATTCCTGGCTCTCTGTCGTTCTATCTCTTGGAAGAAATCGGCATGTCCTTCCGGCAGGAAATGGATGAACTCATTGCATTGGCGCTGAAAAAGAACCGCGATAAAGAGGCAATTACATTTACCTATGATAGTAATATACTAGAAATGCAGGGCGGCACAAAAGGGGCAAAAGGCGGCGCTAAGGCATAACATACAGCTTGACAAAAGGAGGAATAGTGAATTGAAAAACGGTTTTCCGTAAGGCTTAGTACCATTATAGAAAATTTACATCTCACAAAGCTTTATTTTGAAGACGATATGAACAATAAGGAAATTGTCTCCGCTGACGTTAATCGTCCGGGACTGCAAATTATTGGATTTTTCCATTATTTTGACCCGGAACGGATTCAAATTATCGGTAAAGTTGAAATAACGTATCTGGAAAAAATGACGCCCAAACAACGTGAGCAAAGCATGGAAGTACTCTTTTCAAAAGGGATCCCGGCCGCAGTTATTACCAGGACGATGGAGCCGTTTCCTGAGATAGTGGAGGCTGCCAAGAAATATCATGTGCCATTGCTTCAAACAGATGAAGTGACAAGCCGTTTTATGAGTGAGCTGATTCGAAATCTGAGTGTTTGGCTGGCGCCGCGTGTGACACGCCATGGCGTTTTAGTGGAAGTCTATGGGGAAGGGTTGCTCATTTTAGGCGACAGTGGTGTTGGAAAAAGTGAAACGGCAATTGAGCTTCTCAAACGCGGACACCGGCTCGTTGCAGACGATGCGGTAGAAATCAAAAAGGTTTCCAATTCTTCACTTGTTGGCAGCTCTCCTGATATTATTCGCCATTTTATTGAACTGCGCGGTATTGGCATTATTAACGTAAAAAATATTTTTGGTATGGGGGCTGTTAAAGATACCGAAAAAATTGATTTGGTGGTTCATTTAGAGCACTGGAAAGATGGACAGGAATATGACCGCTTGGGCATGGAGACCGCCTATACGGATATTTTAGGGGTCAAAATACCGTCATTGACAGTTCCGGTTCGTCAGGGAAGAAATTTAGCGGTCATCATTGAGGTTGCTGCTATGAATAACAGACAAAAACGGATGGGCTTCAATGCGGCAAAAGAGCTGCATGACCGTTTGACGGAAAATATGGAGAAAAACAGCGATTAAACGGTACGGAGGAAAAGGAAATATGGAGTATCCAATTATAGCAGATATGCATACACACACCATCGCCAGTTCCCATGCATATGGAACTGTAAAAGAGATGGTAGAAGCGGCGCAGGAACGCGGGATGCGAGCCATCGCTATTACAGACCACGGTCCCAGAATGGAGGATGCGCCGCATCCGTGGCACTTTGACAATTTGACCACGTTGCCACGCGAGCTTGGAGCGGTTCGGATTTTCCGTGGAATGGAAGCCAACATTTTAAACGCGGCGGGCGATACTGACCTTGACGATGTAAAAAAAGAACGGTTAGACTGGGTAGTAGCAAGTTTTCATCCGCCACTTGTTGGTTTAAAAATGACAGAGGAAGAATGCACAAATGCATGGCTAAAGGTAATACAAAACCCTTACATTGATATGATGGGACATAGCGGTGACGCGCGTTTCCGGTATGACTATGACCGCGTGATACGCGAAGCGGCAAAGAACGGAACGGTGGTGGAAATTAACAATGGATCGTTTAAGACACGCCCCGGAAGTCATGAAAACTGTAAAATCATCGCTGAACTATGCAAAAAATACGGTGCCTACATCTCGGTGGATTCCGATGCCCATACGCCATGGCGAGTTGGTGTATTAGATGAAGCGATGAAAATATTATCAGATGTGAATTTCCCTTCCGAACTCATTATTAACAGTGATTTTAATCGACTGATAAACTATATGAAAAACAGAAAACGATAAAAGGGAGAAATGAGAAATGTATGTTGGAATTGATTTAGGTGGAACAAATATTAAAGCGGGTGTAGTGGATGAAGGCGGGAAAATCTTATATAAAGATGCTCGTCCAACGGGAGCGCGCCGACCAGCAGGAGAAATATTGAAAGACATGGCAGATTTGGCGCTGGATACCATCAAGGGAGCAGGACTTACGTTGGATGACATTAAAAGCATTGGCGTGGGCAGTCCCGGCAGTGTAGATGCGGAAAACGGAATTTTGGTCCGTGCGGAAAACATCAATTTTGACAATGTTCATGTGTGCGAGGAAATCTCAAAATATACAACAAAGCCGGTATTCTTAGGAAA
>CBCTHD010000469.1:0-2300 GCA_965146615.1 uncultured Clostridia bacterium | reverse complement strand
AAGCCAAGTTTTGCTCATCGTATGCCGCCTCCTTTCTCACAGTTTTTGATATTCCTCGTCACCGATAGGCTCCAACCATTCATTTGACGCACCCTCTGCCGGGATTTCAACCGCTAAATGAGAAAACCAGCTATCCTTTGCTGCTCCATGCCAATGCTTCACCTCTGGCGGTATATTGACAACATCTCCTGGGTCAAGCGCCTGTGGCTTTTCACCCCATGCCTGATACCAACCTTTTCCGCCTGTTACCAGCAAAATTTGCCCGCCCTTATGATGAATATGCCAGTTGTTACGGCAGCCGGGCGCAAAGGTCACATTGGAAATTGGACCCCCTCTGTCTGTAAGCGGCTGCAAATAAGCCTGCCCAATAAAATACCGGCTGACTTGCTTAGGAAGTTCGTCTCCCATTGGAAACACACTTGGATTTTCTTTTCTCATTCCATCCCCTCCCTCATCCTTTTTCTGCATCATTTACACATCTTAACGCGTTTAATGAACGCGGATAACCGATATATGGCAAACACTGCGAGATAATTTTAATTAAAAATGCTTTATTATTCCCAATTCTCATATTTGCCGCTGCGTGTGATGTAAGCTGCGGTTCACAGCCACCCTGTGCCATTAGAAAGCAGAATGTAATCATCTCTCTCTGTCCATAATCAAGTCCTGCCCTTGTGTAATAATCGCCGAAACAATTATCTGCGAGCCACAAATTAATATGTCTTGACTCCACAGGCCCTGATTTCCAAAAATCACGCATGTTGTCTCCAAAAATATCCATCTGTACCTGCGTGCCCGCCTCACGGCGGTTTTCTGTTGTCGTGGTACTTTGATTTCCTAATGGTAATCTGATTCCTTGCTCTACAAAGATTTCATTTGTTGCCTTTAGGAATGGATAAACTCTGCCCATTCCAAGATATGCTGTCGCTTGATATACAATTTCTTTTATTTCTACGGGAGTTACACCAAAATTCAATGCCGCCGGTAGCAATACGCAAAACTCCTCCAGCCCCTGACAGCCCAGTAACGCTGCAATAATGGCCATAAAACGTGTCTTATCGTCTAAATCGTCATGGTTCACCACTTCATCGAACGCAAAATTGTCGAAGCGCTCCACAAACTCCGGGTCTGTTTCCGAAAAACTTGAACAGTAATTAGAAAACATTTTTTCATGGTAGTTTTTTGCAAATTCAGATATTGCCATCTTTCTTCCTCCTATCTTACAAGCTCTTTCAATCTTTCAACTATAAGCGTGCACTCTTATCATTGAATTTCTTTTGCCCAGCGTTTTATTTCGTTTTCCGGTGTGCGAAGAACTTCCTCGTCAAACCGAATATTAATCCCCTGCTTTACGGCAGCGCCGACGCATAATTTTTCAAAATCTGCAAATGTATGTCCAATCCAGCCGCCATTTGTCGCGAACGGATAAACCGTTTTCCCTGTCAAGGGATACTCCTTTAAAAACGTGTGCACGGCAGGCGCAAACGTATACCACCACACAGGCGAGCCAAGAATGATCGTATCATAATCTTCGATGTTTTCGTCAATCGGTTGAATAGCGGGCATAAACCCACTATCAATCTCATACTTTCCTTGATTGACAACATCATTATAATTGCCCTCATACGGCTTTACAGTTTTGATTTCGGCAATATCTCCGCCGATTTCCCGCTGAATCAACTTTGCAATGTTTCGTGTGTTCCCGCTGTAAGAATAATATAGAATCAATGCTTTCATCCCATCTATCTCCTTTCATTTTGTTTCTAATCTTCCAAACATTTTCTGCCATTCTTCTTTGTTCATCTTTTCCATTTCATGTTGTTTTCCCTCGCTCCCAAATGATTTTCTTGACTTTCTAACGTAGTTGTATTATAATATATTTGCAAGTTCATTTATATTATACAAGTTAAAGTCAACTTTAAGTCAAGTACTTTTTGAAAATTTTTTTAATTTTTTTGGGGGAGGTATTTAAAATTGCTTTATACAGTAGGCGAAGCGGCCAAAATATTAAATGTCGCACCATCGACAATTCGTTATTATGACAAGGAGGGCTTGCTTCCATTTGTAGAACGTTCCGGCGGTGGAATAAGAATGTTTACGGATGAAAACTTTCAATGGTTATACATTATTGACTGCCTGAAAAAAACTGGTATGCCCATTAAAGATATTAAGAAATTTATTGATATGACTATGCTAGGGGACGGAACAATTGAACAGCGGCTTGCGCTATTTGAAAAACAGCGTGAGGTTGTGCGCGCACAAGTTGCAGAAATGCAAAAAACACTTGCTATCTTGGATTA
>CBCTHD010000468.1:0-2307 GCA_965146615.1 uncultured Clostridia bacterium | reverse complement strand
CATTTCGCCCGCCGCTTTATTGGTAAATGTGAATGCCAAAATTCGGTATTCCGGCACAGGTTGCTTGCAAATCAACGGATAAACATCCTCACTGATTCCCTCACCACACTGCCGCGCCACCTTCATCAGCAACAGATCATCGTCCCCAAACCCGTCCGGCAGACGGTCAAAATCCTGATAAGCGCTGCCATATTTAATAAGATAGGCAATGCGATTCACTATCGTCGTTGTTTTTCCACTGCCCGCACCTGCCAGGATAAGCAGCGGTCCGCCTGCATGAAACACCGCTTCGCGCTGTTTGTTGTTCATGCGGGAAAATTCCTGTTCCAGCAACTCCCGCTTTATCTGATTGAATTCCCGTAGCATAATTTCCTCCGACGGCACCCTGCTGTGCCTTATTTATTTTGCTTCACAAACCAGCTTTCCATCGCGCCAAACAACGATGGCTGAATGTTTCCACGGATTCCTCCCAATTTGGCACTATCATAAATCAACTGGTTGTATTCAAAAAACAATGGGATATGCGGCGCCTGCGTCTCAAACACTTCCTGTACATATCCATAAGCCTCCGCCAGTGAATCAGCGCCCGCACTTGCCAGCGTTTCCAACGCCGCATCCATTTCATTACTGGAAAAACCGCCATAGTTCTGGGCGCCTCCTGTATGCAGCAGGAAAGATAGTTCATAATCCGGCAGGAGATTCATCTCCCCTAAATATAAATCGAAGTTTCCCGTCTGAATCAACTGGAGATATTCTTCATACGGCACGATTTTGAGGGAAATCTTGATGCCGTATTCCGCAAAACCTTCCGCTATATATTCTGCTTCTGTCTGATAGGACAGCTTGTTCGCATTCACCAGCAACTCAAATGTCAGCGCACTTCCATCTTTGGTGCGCAAATTACTATCTTTATTGAGTTCATATCCTTCCTGGTCCAGCAACTCTTGACCTTGCTCCATATCGCTGCGTGTATCGCTTTCCGTTGTCCTGTAATACTTGGATTGCGGATGAATCGGATATTCCGTTGGAATACCAAAATCCGCATATAAATCATTCGTTAGCTTGTCCCGTTTCACCAGTTTCATCAATGCGCGCCGCAGGTTGGTGTTATTCAGCCCTTGCCTTGTACAATTGATGCCAATAAAGGAATACCGCTGCGTCATCACGCGCTCATAACTGATATTTCCGCTGGTGTTATATTTGGCCGCTTCCTGACTCGTTTCACTCATCACGTCGGTCATATCTATCATAAATGCATTATAGACCGATTGTTCGTCCGGCAAAATAGTGACAGAAATGCCGTCAATGTATGGTTTTGTGCCATAATAAGCTGCATTTTTTTCCAATGTAACACTTTTCAAGTAATCATAGTATTTCCAAATGTAGCGTCCCGTCCCTGTCACAACGCCTTCTTTCCATCCCTGTGGAATAATGGGAATTTCCAACAGATTCGCAAAAGACGCATCGGGATAATTCAAACGGATTTGTACTGTCTGTGCGTCCGTCCTGCTCACCGACGCCACATTGGACAAATTCACTTTATAAACGCTGTCCGCCGAGTTCATAACAGACTGCAACGTGTAAACTACGTCCGCCGCCGAAAACGCCGTGCCGTCATGCCATGTCACACCGGATTTCAGTCGAATTGTATGAAGCGTTCCGCCATCGGACACACTAATAGATTCCGCCAGTACCATGACGGGCGAAACATCGGATCCCACCCGAATCAACGGATCATAAACCAAATCCAACATCTGACGGTTGGATGCATATTTTGTTGTCAAAGGATTTAGCGTATCCGGGCGGACTGCGTATAAATTTAAAGTTCCGCCGCTTTGCGCCGTTTCCTCTTGGGTTTCCGTAATACTTTCTTCAATCTGTTCCAGGTTGTCACACCCTGTTAAGAACAGCAAACAAATCAACACAATGCTGAAGGTTTTTTTTAACATTTGCATAACTCCCATTTATCATTCGTCTGGATGTTTTTTCAAATATTCAATCTGCTCCACCAATTCTTGACCGGTTTGAAATCCGCTGACGGTATAGCGTTTCAGATGATAGGCGCCATCCTCTTTTTTGTTGCTTCCCGCATCTCCCACCAAAACGGAGGCTTCATATCCCGCATTTTTTGCAAGCTCGATTGCGCCTTCCGTATGCATACCATAAGGAAAAGATAAGATTTTCGTGTTTTTGTGTAAATTGATATCCAACAAGTATTTGCTGCGGCGGATTTCTTCATCCTGCTCTTGCGGAGACAAAGTCGACATATCAGGGTGTGTATTGGTATGGCTTTCAATGTGCACCAAG
>CBCTHD010000467.1:0-2310 GCA_965146615.1 uncultured Clostridia bacterium | reverse complement strand
ACGATACGCCGGTCACCGACGCGGGCGCAAACCTGTCCCAAGGACAGCGGCAATTGCTCTGCATTGCCAGAGTCATGTTAATGAATCCCGCCATGCTGATTTTGGACGAAGCGACCAGCAATATTGATACACGCACGGAAATTTTGGTGCAAAAAGCCTTTTCTAAAATGATGGAAGGGCGCACCAGTTTTGTCGTTGCTCACCGCCTGTCCACCATTCGGGAAGCAGATGTCATTCTGGTGATGAAGGACGGACATATTATCGAGCAGGGTACACATGACGCATTACTCTGCCGGAACGGCTTTTATAAAAAACTGTACGAAAGCCAGTTTGCCACGGCAGAAAACGGCTAAACGCAAAGAGCGACTTTCTCTCATAACGCAGACAAGCATACCGCGATTGTCTCGTGGTATGCTTGTTTTTTATGTATTTCGTCTGTTGCTCCTGCCAACATGCATTTTGGCGCATATCATAGAATGATACAAATTAGTCCGCCGCTTCCCTCATTAATAATTTTTTGCAATGTTTCCTGTAATTTAAAGCGTGATTCCTCCGGCATTCTGGACAGTTTGTTATGCAATCCTTCATTGACAAGCTCGTGCAGTGATTTTCCGAAAATGTTAGATTCCCATAACTTTTTGGGATCCACTTCAAATTCTTCCAGCAAATATTTCACCAGTTCTTCACTTTGCTTTTCACTTCCCACGATGGGATTGACTTCCGTTTCAATATCCGCCCGAATCATATGGATAGACGGTGCACTTGCCCGCAGCTTCACACCGTACCGGTTGCCCTGTTTCATAATTTCCGGCTCTTCCAGTGACAATTCATCAATAGTAGGCGAAACGATACCATATCCCTTGGCTTCCACTTCTTTCAGCGCATAGGAAACCTTGTCGTATTCTTTTTTCATACTTTGGAGGTCCACCAGCAAGGACAGCAGTTGATCGTCTCCGGCAATATCAAAGCCGGTAGTTTCACTAAGCACTTGATAGAACAGACCTTCCGGCGTTTGAATCTGGATTTTCATAATCCCGCTGCCAAGGTCAATCGCATTGATGCGGCTTTCACTGGCGAATTCCAGTTCTTCCATCTTTTTGGCGGCCAGTTTTGCTTCCCTAATTTTTGTCACACCGCTGAGCGTTTGGATAATGCTGTCATAGATGTTCTTTTTCAGCGGATGGGATTCCTCTAAGGCATCCAGCCACTTAGGCAGCTTGATCCCCACTTCTTTAAGCGGAAATTCATACAAGATGTTTTCCAGGAAATTCTGAATATCCGTTTCATTCATCTGCGCGCAGCTCATCGCCAAAACCGGCACTTGATATTCCTGTTCCAGCTCTGCCCGCAGCTGTTGTGTTTCCGCTGCACTCGGGTTTACCGAGTTGAGTACCACCATAAACGGTTTGTTAATTGCTTTCAGTTCGCTGACGACACGCCGCTCCGCTTCCACATAGTCTGTACGCGGGATTTCCGCCACGCTGCCGTCTGTCGTCACGACCAACCCAATTGTGGAATGTTCATTGATTACCTTCTGCGTGCCGATTTCCGCCGCGGTGTTGAACGGAACCGGTTCCTCGTTCCATGGCGTCTGCACCATACGCGGCTGCCCGTCTTCAATGGCGCCCAACGCACTGTTTACGATATAGCCCACGCAGTCAATCAGCCGCACTTTGCATTCTGCATCACCCAGATTGATGTTCACGGCTTCTGTTGGCACAAACTTGGGCTCCGTTGTCATAATGGTTCGTCCCGCCGCACTTTGCGGCATTTCATCCCGTGCCCGTTCCTTTTTATACGCATTTTCAATGTTAGGCAGCACCATCAAATCCATAAACCGTTTGATAAATGTGGATTTTCCCGTGCGGACAGGACCTACTACCCCGATATAGATATCGCCTTGCGTGCGCTGCGCTATATCTTGGTATAAATTATATCCTTCCATGCTTTTATCCCCCTTTAGGTACATGATACAAGTCTCGCAAGATTGTTTATATACCTTATGTATATGGTACAAGAATGCATATTATTCCATTTTTTCCGGCAAGTTCTCAATCTTGACACAATCCAGTGAAAATGGTATGATAAAACATATAATCCCATAAGGAGGACAACCCATGTTAGATAAAAGTACATTGATTCGTTTGATAACAGAAAAAATACGACAGCAACAGCCTGCCTTCCCCGCCGACCGTTTGCAGCAAATACTTTCGCGCGCTTCACAAGAAGATTTGCAGCGGCTTGCGCAAGCGATGAGCCGGTTTGAATTAAAAGACATTTTTCATTTGATGGGACAATTAGAGGAAACGG
>CBCTHD010000466.1:0-2315 GCA_965146615.1 uncultured Clostridia bacterium | reverse complement strand
AGGTGGGAACGATCAAATATAAGCGGTTCGGTTTCTACCCACAGGGCACGCGACGAGCAACGCCTGCCCTTAAGGTTAAGGAGCTTGTCTTGCACTCGCGGTTGGACAAGCCCTTTTATTTTATGTGGAGACGGACGAAACCATCTTTTTGAAATTATGTCTTGTATTTTGGGTTGCTATTTGGTATGATAGAGGGAAGAGGAATCTAACGGTGAACATGAAACAAGAGCAGGTATACAATGTTTTTATTGAAATTGTTTGGAAAGGAGGGCGCGGGAACATGATTTACTACTGTATGGCGTTTTATCCGGAGGCGCGCCCTTTTATTCGAAAGCTGAAACTTAAAAAATGCGCGGCAGAATCCCATTTTCAAATTTTTGAAAATGAGGACGTCCGTTTGATTTTGACAGATATAGGAGAGGTGCAGGCAGCGGCAGCGGTGGCATATTTGTTCGCGCTCCGCCCACCGCAGACGCAGGACTTTTTGGTGAACGTGGGTCTTTGCGGCAGCGGGAAGCGGATGCACGGCACATGTTATTTGTGCAATAAAATCGTACAGCGGCATACCGGTAGAACATTTTATCCGGATATATTACTGCGCCATCCCTTTGAAGAGGCGGTACTGGAAACTAGTCCTACAATTGTCACAGATGGAACGCAGACAGGGGATTTGGTAGATATGGAAGCCGCGGGCATTTACCAGGCGGGACAGATATTTCTCCAGCCTCATCAAATGACATTTTTCAAAATCGTGTCGGATAGGGCGGATGGCAGCCGGCTGTCTAGGGAACAGGTGGAACAATTGGTAGAACGTCATGCCGATACGATTATGGAGTGGAGTAAGCAGGGACAGATGTGGTTGGCAGCAGAGAGGACAGAAATTTTGTCACCGGAGGAACAACGGGCAATGGAACGGGTAGCGGCAGAGCATGGATTGACATTAACACAGCGGCGGCAACTGCGACGGTTGCTGCATTATTATAAACTGTCACAGGGAGACATTTTCAGTCTGCTGAAGGAAATGCCTGGCAGACAGGAAACAGGAAAACAGGAGGGGAGACAATATCTTGAACAGCTTCAAAACCGTATTCTTTGAACCGACGTTTTCCCATGTTTATATAGAAGAAAAAGCGTTACAGCATCGTGTGACACAGCAGATTTTGCAGAAGCTCCCACAGGCGAAACGGATTGTCATTGGGCACTACAAGGATGTATTCTGCCGAAGCCGGCAGATGGTTAGACTGCAAAAGAAAAGTCCAAAGCTCATCTTAGCAATGCGGGAAAGCGCGTGCGTCTATGAAGGGGCGAAACCGTGCCAGAGTTTTGGTCATACGCATTTTTATTATACCTCCAGCGTGATGAATTGCTTGTATGACTGTGAATATTGCTATTTACAAGGTCTGTATCCGTCCGCTAATCTGGTGGTGTTTGTGAATTTGGAGGAGACGTTCCACCAAGTGGAACAATTACTGGACAAGCATCCGCTGTATTTGTGCGTTTCCTATGATACCGACTTGTTGGGGCTGGAACCTATGCTGGGCTATGTGCGGCGTTGGATTGCATTTGCAGCGGCATACGGGAATCTGACAATTGAAATTCGTACCAAGAGCGCAAACTATGAAAAAATTGCTGACCTGTTGCCGCAAAAAAACGTGATTTTAGCATGGACGTTATCTCCTCAGAATATTGCGGAGCAATATGAACATGGGACAGCAACGCTTGCCGCGCGGTTGCAAAACGCCGCTGCCGCGGCAAAAGACGGCTGGAAGGTGCGGCTATGCTTTGATCCGGTTCTGTGGCAAAAAGACTGGAGGGAGCAGTACCGTGAGCTTATTACAGAAACGTTCCAAACCATTTCTCCGAACAATGTGCTGGATTGCAGCATTGGACAGTTCCGCGCGGCAAAGGACGCATTGAAACGAATGCGGAAAAACAGACCGGACAGTGCGTTGCTGCACTATCCCTATCAGCTGCAGAACGGTATTTACCAATATGGACAAGCGTGTGCGGAGGAAATGATGGAACAGATGAAGCGGTGGGTAGAAGCGTATCTGCCGCCGGAAAAAATTTTTTTATGGCAGGGAGAGGAATAGCATGAAAGCTGCAATCGTCACGGGAGCGTCCTCTGGTATTGGGCTGGAGATTAGTCGAATGCTGACGGAAAGGGGAATACACGTCTATGGAATCGGCAGAATGTTTCCGGCAGAGGTGGTGCAAGATAGTACGTTGTTTACGCCGCTTGTCTGTGAACTGACAGATGTGCAGCAGGTGCGGGAAACGGTAGAAAAAATCCGCAAACAAGACGAGATAAGTCT
>CBCTHD010000465.1:0-2320 GCA_965146615.1 uncultured Clostridia bacterium | reverse complement strand
AAATGCGAAAATTGTCAATTGACACAAAAGGTGATAGGAAGTGATGTTTTATGGAAAGCAGTATTATGAAAACAGATGCTATGAAGACGAATATACATGCTAGAAAAAGGGTTCGCAACAGTGCTTTTGCGAAAGCAAAAATTTTGGAAGCAGCGGAGAATGAATTTGCAAACAATGGACTTTCGGGCGCAAGGGTAGACACAATTGCTTCGGCGTCAGGCTATAATAAGAGCTTGATTTATCAATATTTTGGCGACAAGGAAAAATTGTATGAAGTTGTGATTTACAATGTATATTCCAAGCTATCCGAAGTTGAACAGGGCATCATTTCAAGCGAAATGGGATATGAAAAGCGTGTTGCAACGATTGTGAAAGAATATTTTGAATTCTTGAAAGCAAATCCTAATTTTGTAAAGTTGATTATGCGTGAAAATTTAAATCAGGGAAAATATATTGTGGCGAGCGGTTCCCTAAATGTAAAAGACCCCATGCTCCAATCGTTAAAAAAAGTTGTGGAGGATGGAAAGAAAGACGGTGTATTTCATGAAGCGGTTGACGAAAAGCAAGTTCTTATTTCTCTTATAAGCGGTTCGTTTTCCTATTTTTCAAATATGTATACACTGTCTCAAGTATTGCATATTGATTTATCGGAAGAGGAAAATATGGAGAAGAGAATCAAATTTGTGACCAACTCCATTTTAAACTATCTGCGCAATGGTTAAATGGAGTTTGGTGGAGCGTTTTGGGAGCATACAAGATGAACTTGTATGAAACGGCTGAAATAATAGAAAAGGCGTTTCGGCAAGAATTGTTTTGCTCTGTGTGAGATGGTCTAACACATGAAAAAGCTGCGAAAAAGCATGTTGGAGCAGTTAGTCTAAAAATTTTTTTGCACCATTTGCTAACTAAATAGTTAGTTTATAAAGTTTGAATAAATTTTTGGAAAAGACCAGCCGCTTTTTTGATAGAAATTATAAAATTAAAATCAAAAAGGTGTTACCCACTAAAAGAGATAAGAAAAGATGTTTTGCGGCAAAACGGTATCAAAACAGATGCAATAAAACCAAGGTCGTGTATAGAAAGATTGCGATGGGGGATGTGCTTATGCAAAAACTACTTATTACAATACCAAACGGTCCTATCAAAGATAGTTTCGTTCCGCAAGAAGTACGTGAACACTTAGAAAAGCTATTCGATGTTACCTACAATGAAGGAACGGAAAATTATTCTGAAACAGAATTGCGGCAAAAGCTGAAAGGAAAGGACGCAGTTCTGACCGGCTGGGGCACACCGAAGATTAGTGAGAAGATTCTTGCGGGAAACGAGACATTAAAAATAATTGCCCATACAGGCGGATCGGTTGCAGCTATCGTGGACGATTACGCGTATGAAAAAGGAATCAAGGTTCTAAGCGGAAATGAAATCTACGCCGAATCGGTTGCGGAAGCGTGTGTGGCATATGCACTATGTGCGCTGAGACGAATACCGGATTATATTGCGTCCACAAGAGAAGGCGAATGGCGGGAGGAAAACACCTTATGGGAAGGGCTGCTTGGACAGTCGATTGGACTGGTAAGCTATGGTATGATAACGCGGCACTTTGTGAGAATGCTCCAACCGTTTTCCCCGAAAATAAAAGTCTATTCCGCACACCTTAGTGAAGAGGTTTTACAGGAAAATCATATGGAAAAGGCAACCCTACAGGAAATTTTTTCAACCTGTAAAATTATATCGCTTCATTCGGCGCTAACGGAGCGCACCTACCATATGATTGATAAGGCGTTGCTACAAAGGATTCCGGATGGCGCAGTGTTGATTAATACTGCAAGGGGTGGCGTGATTGATGAAGATGCCCTTATACAAGAACTGAAAAAAGGGCGGTTTCGCGCTGTTCTTGATGTGTATGAACAAGAGCCGCTGCCACAGGACCATCCATTCAGGTGTTTGCCAAATGTCTATCCACTCCCGCATATGGGCGGCCCCACTTATGACAGGAGGAGAGTTGTGACGGAATGTCTTGCTGATGACATTGTGCGTATTGCGAATGGAGAGACGCCAAAAATGGAAATCAGCCAAAGTTATGCCGCGTATATGACTAAGTAAACGGCTGGCGTAAATAACAGGTAGGACACTTCATTGAAATCGAGAGACATCTGACTTATATAGCGGAAAGGATATGAAAGAATAATGAGTAACTGCAGAGAATTTTTTCATGGCTTAAGGCGAGATTGGCAGTTGGTACTGCTTGTACTTCCCGGAGTGATTTTTTACATTATCTACAGATACCTGCCGATGTATGGCCTAATTATTGCGTTCAAGG
>CBCTHD010000464.1:0-2321 GCA_965146615.1 uncultured Clostridia bacterium | reverse complement strand
TGGGTGGTTGCGACCGGGGGGATATGGATACCAGCCTGGTCTGGGGGAACAGTATATCTGTACGGGGAGCCTATATCTATGCTGTGCAGTGTTTCTGCCGCTGGGGCTTTCTCCGATAGAAGCATTTTGGAGTGGAGAAAATGAGAAATGGACGGCACAGAAAGCTGTGGATGGAGAAAACTTAATACATGACCATAGTATCCCAAATTAAAACAGCTCGTGTTGGAAAAGAGCATTCTTATCAAGTGAATCGTTAGAAAATCTATTATCGGACTTGATGAATAAAACGCTCTTTGTAAAGCAGCTCACAATTCTGAACACCTTGGAAAATCGATGGAACTAAGGACGATTTAAATGCCGGACGGGGAGTAACAAAAACGATGGAAGATTTAGAGGCAATGAAAAAGAAATAATTTGACGTTTGCCCCTGTTGCATGGGACAAAGCATTTTGCAAGATACTAAAAAATGGTAAGATTTTGGAAAGGTATATGGTGTTGTGAGTAAATGTGAGAGTTTATCAGGATCATTTCACATAAAAATGAGTTGTGCAGAAAACGTGTGATTTTGCAAAAGGCAAGGAAAAATTATGCAAAAATGCATAAATGTGCATTAAAATGGTCTAAAAATGTTATAATTGTTACTGGATTGTTATAAAATTTAGTGCTGTGATTGCTTATAAATAAAGGATTTGCGGATTCTGGTAACAATATAACGGTTATAACACTGAAATAGTACCCTCACACCTGAAAAATATTTTATTCGCACATAAAACAAACGAAAACTACTTTTTTAAAAATAATAACTAAAAGGAGGAAATATGTGGAATAAATATACGTGTAAAATATTTCCAAAAAATCCTTGGAGGAGAACTTGAGGGGGAACTCGTTAAAGGTCTGGGTAAGGTCAGAAAAATAAAAAATCCGCAAAGCCTTATGCTAAGCGGATTTCTCATTGGTTGCGGGAGGCGGATTTGAACCACCGACCTTCGGGTTATGAGCCCGACGAGCTACCGAACTGCTCTACCCCGCGATATATTGGTGCCGGAAACCGGAATCGAACCGGTACGGGAGTTTCCTCCCACAGGATTTTAAGTCCTGGGCGTCTGCCAGTTCCGCCACTCCGGCTTATATTCCCTTTGATAAAATAATATTACCATAAAAATGAACGCATGTCAATAGTTTTTATAAAAAATCTTTTTAAAACAATTTCCTTGCAAATTCTGCACCTTAATATAGTATATGTAAAAGTCTGTAAAATATACGTGTACGGAAAAGCCTTATTATGAGAAGGTATATGTAATTTGTATATCAGAAAACAGGATAAAAACTACTATAGAATGGAGGTTTGTAAAGATACTTGCAGCTTCATTTATATAGAAAAAGGGAGTGCATCAATAAAAAATTTCTTTATTGATACACTCCTATCATTGTCATAATGATGCTCGCCAAGTATCCATGTCAATTGTTTGACCGCTTAATCGAGATGCTTCCGCTGCAAAGGCAAGTGCGTGGCTTTCGGCAGAGACAGAAATATCCGTCAATGATGTGGAGGTGTTTTCGCCGCGCAACAGGCGTACAAAATCACGCATAATACCGGTATCGCCGCCGCCATGTCCACCGCCAAGTGCTGTGGGATAATAGAAAGTGCTGGACTCTGTTTCAAAATCGCGAATCTCAATGGTATCCTGTCCACTTAAACTATCCGACATAATCGCGCGCAACTCCCCTTTTGTTCCCATAATTTTCAATGTGCGGTCGATGCGTGCTGTAAAGGCACACATGCTGAAGGTCACAGTCGCACCATTTTCGAAACAGAGATTGGCAACCTGATGATCTACTACATCGTTGTCGCAATGGAATACACAACGTCCATAAGGGCTGGTTTTCAAAATTTCAACGACCTGCTCCGGTGTAGGATCGCTACAAACACTGCTGCATACGGCATCGCACATCCAGGCGTAAGTACCGTTAATATATACGCGCGGCGCATAATAAGGGCAGGTGTCGCTGTGAGGACAGCCGTCCAGACAGCGGGGCGGCGCGCCCTCCGGAGCATTGGATTCTTTAAAATAGGTCAGACTGCCGAAAGAAGAGACACTTGTGCAGCGACTTCCCACCAGCCAATAAAGTAAATCCATATCATGGCAACATTTTGCCAAAATCATTGGGCTGCTTTCTTCTGTATTTCGCCAGCTTCCACGCACAAAGCTATGCGCCTGATGTAAATTCCCAACATTTTCACAGTGTAGCATGGAGACGACGTTACCAATCGCGCCGCTATCCAGCAACGCCTTAATTTTTTTGAATAATGAAGTGTAGCG
>CBCTHD010000463.1:0-2323 GCA_965146615.1 uncultured Clostridia bacterium | reverse complement strand
AGTCCCTGGTCGGTGTGATGAAAAAGAATCCATGGCAGAATCCCCCTCCATATGAAAAACTGGTGGGCGATTTAAATGGATTTTATTCTCGCCGAATCAATGCACAACACCGACTGGTGTATAAAGTGTATGAAGAAGAACAAGTAGTAGCAATCTACAGCATGTGGACACATTACGAATAACGAGATAATGAACCGCACTCCATCAGGGGGCGGTTTTCTTATGCACATTTTTAGTTCAGAGGTGACGGGTTGACAGACAGAAAAGTAATTATTGACACAGAATTAGACAACAGCGGTTTTAAAAAGGGGTTATCTGAGCTTAAAGGCGAATGATAGGTTGCCATATCCAGTATCAGTAATACAGTTGCCGTAGCGTTCAGCGTGGGGACCGTTGTTAATTTTGGTAGGGAATCTGTAAAAGTTACATCTGACCTGTCCAGTGCTATGTTGGGACTACAAAGGACTATGGATAGGCAAGGCTACAGCTTTTCACAGACACAGTCGTTTATTGAGAATTACATAAAAGATGGCTTCGTATCCATGCAAGATACAGCAACTTTTGGCTAGCAAGCATCTTTAACGATGGAATAGGCAATTTCGTCGGCGACGGAGCGCCTTAAGAATGAAAATTCTATTCTTGCAGACAATGCGAGCGTAACGAAAAACGTTTCCGTCATGTGGAAGGAACATGTGTAGTCTATTGGCGACGGAATCGTATTTATTAGCATACACCAGCGAGGAGGTAGATACTACCATAGAGGGATGACAGACCGCGCAGACGCAGGCAGACGTAATTGCCGCAGACATTGTAGAAGGGAAAGGGGTAATTACCAAAGACGGGTTTGTGACAGGGACCCTGCAGGCAGGTGCGGCAGTCCCCATTGTTACAACAGCGGAAACCGGAAGGGCGTTTACGGCTACGATAGACGACATCACAGAACGAACTATTGGCATGTTGATTAAAAATTATCCCGCACCGCTTACAACATTGTAGCCGGGCAGCAGGCGCAATTATAACGTATCTGAAGTCTGACTTAATAAGTCCTGCCTATAACGTTCAATGTCTACCCCTAAGAAAAAGACAAGACGCAGAAAGATTTCAGAACCGGGGGCAATTTCTCCTTTTTCGATCTTTTGGTATTCACGCAGAGAGATGGATACGGCATCTGCAACTTGCTGTTGTGTCAGTTTTAGCTTGTCTGTACGAATGTGATAAATGTCGCTTGCAAAGTGTGTTTTAAATGACATGAATATTCCTCCTTTAAAAGAAGAATATTCAAATAAATTTTTAAAATCCATAAATCTTCCTCAACTTGTCAAAAGATATTAGAAGATTTAGGCGAAATATGTAAATTATTAGATTCGTACAGTCTTAGTTTTTGGCGTGCACGATATTTTATTTTACGTATATTTTCTGGAGTGGTTTGTAATAGCTGTGCAATTTGTTTCGTAGAGTAACCATAAACATAGTAATTTATCACCCTTCGATATTTGTTAGGGAGTCTTTTTAGTTTTTGTTCTATGGTGTCAACTTCAATGTAGGTTTCTTGAGTAAATATGCTGTAAGCTAAAATGTTGTCAAGGTCAAAAGTAGAATCTATCCTTTTTTTCTTCATCTGAAGACGCCGAATATATTTTCGAGATATGCGGCGAACAGAACTATATACAACGTTTGATAAGTATTCTTGATCGGATTTCTTCGCGGATGAAAAGATGTCGATACTATTTTCAATGATCCAGTTGAAGGCTTCCATCACAACGTCGTCCGCATCGTAGGGGTCCTTTAGTTGGGTGAGGACCCAACGTTTCGCCGGATTGTAATATGTGGTGTATAGATTGATGAAATCATCTGTAAATAAATTGATATTTATAGAATGAATAGTGTTATTCACTACAACTGTCATAGATGCGCATGGCGTCGATACATACCGCTTCTTTGAAATTCCCGCTTGGCTCCTGCGGCGTGGAATTGCAATTGTTCTCATCCATAGTAAAATCCTCCTTACATCTGAAAAGTCGGGAAAAGAACCCGGCGCGCGGCGTTTCAGACGCACGCACAACCTTGTTTCTCCCTAACAGTTTATGGCAGGCGATTCTTTTTGCTACTGGAATATTTCAAAAGAAACTGAAGGGGAGCGAACCGCGGTTTGTTTTGCGAGGAGACTTTTACCAGGTTTCAAGAAGAAGAGAAATCGGATAGATGGAGAAAAAGAGACACAACTTTAAAATAATGTTTATACTTATAATAGAGGAATCGAAGAAAAAAGACACTTATAGACGAAACACTGTGTACAATAAAACTGTGCAGCCATCTGAAAGAT
>CBCTHD010000462.1:0-2324 GCA_965146615.1 uncultured Clostridia bacterium | reverse complement strand
AAAGATAACCTAGAATGGAAATATAAAAGTTAAAAGACAATGCGGACAATCATGGAAAGAACCATGCTATTTGGTTTTGTGAGTAGCAGGTTATATGTTTTCACTGGATATTGGGACGATTGAAAGTTTTTATAGTATTAAAGCAATCATGAAAATAATTGAAAAAAGGGGTAGAGTAATCTACCCCACTTTTGTAATAGAGATAGGAGCTAATGTGAACCGCTGAGTTACTTTTTATTCAGAAACGCTTCCGAAAAGCCATAATATAAAATGCAGCCTATTTTTTGTTCATAAATTATTAAAGATTTTTCACAGAGTTATCATAAAATCAACATTTGCTTTTCAAATGGTAAAAGTATCATATAGAGCAGAGAAAGAAGATTGTGAAAACGGTATAAACGCGCATTTTGAAAGATGTGGATGAAGACCTATCACTCAGTTTCTCAATGAAATTTGTACAGTCTGGAAAGGAGTGCGTATAGATGAAAGCATTATTCAAGAAAAAGGACGGCAGCAAATTTGTACTGAATAAAAAATGGAAAAAGATATTAAAAATAAGCATCTGTCTGATTTGTGTACTGGCACTGGGAACAGGTGGTTTTTTTCTTTATCAAGCAAAATTCGGTGCAAGTGTTTCGGCAAGTGAACAGGTTGCGCGTGTCACGAGGGGCGACATTTCCAACGTCATAGAAGGTACCGGCACGATAGAGGCCATTGACCAATATGAGGTGACATCGTTGGTAAAAGGAGAAATTTTAAGCTGTACATTTGAAGAAGGCGACACAGTGCAGCAGGGAGACTTGCTTTATGAAATTGATTCTTCGGATTTGGACAGCAGTATCCAAAAAGGGATATCATCAGTTGAAAAAGCCCAGCTTAGTAATCAGCAGACAAATAAAACAATTCAAAACCAGACTGTATATTCAAACGTTTCTGGCATACTAACACAAATTTATGTAAAAAATGGCGAAGAGGTACAAAGCGGCACAAAATTGGCGGACGTTGTCAATAGTGATGTAATGTTGTTGCAGATTCCGTTTAATGCGATAGATGCGGGAAGCCTATATGCGGGACAAAGTGCGCAGGTGAGCTTGGAAAGCTCTTTCACGACCATGAGCGGCACAGTGAAATCTGTATCGACGGGAGCAATGAGCAACAGTGCAGGCGTTTCGGTTGTAACGGTAGAGATTGAAGTGAACAATCCCGGCGGTATACAAAGCGGAGACAAGGCAACGGCGTTGGTAGGAAATATTGCTTGTAACGCGGCAGGCACCTTTACATATAGTGAAGAAGGTTCAATCGTTTCCAAAACATCGGGTGAAGTGAGCGGGTTGAGTTATTCTGTAGGCGACTACATTCAAAATGGTTCTTATTTCTTGAGTTTGAGTGACGATACACTTAGCACGACCATTCGGCAAAATGAGTTATCCTTACAGGATGCACAATTAGAGTTACAAAGTTTGTACGACCAAAAAGAGGATTATAATATCAAAGCGCCGATTTCCGGAAAAGTCATTCAAAAAACGTCCAAAGCAGGCGATAAATTAGATAATTCCAACAGTAGTACGGTTATGGCGATTATTGCAGATTTATCTACTTTGGTGTTTGAAATTAGCGTAGATGAATTGGATATCACAAATATTTCTGTGGGACAGACCGTACAGATTACAGCCGATGCCATTGAGGGAACGACCTTTACTGGTTACGTGAGCAATGTAAGTATTGTCGGAACCTCCACGAATGGTGTCACGTCGTACCCGGTTAAAGTCGTGGTCAATAATGGCGAAGAAAGCGGTCTGATACCCGGTATGAACGTATCGGCGGAAATCGTTATAGAATCCCGTGAAAATGTGCTTATGGTACCGGTGTCCGCAATACAGCGCGGCAATGTTGTTTATGTGAGAGAGGGCGGAGAAACGGCGACGACAACGACGCGAAATGAAAGCGGAGTACAACGGGGCGCTGAAGAAACATCACAGGGTCGGCAGTCAGGGGACGACGTTCCGGCAGAAGGTGAACAAGTGCCGCAAAGCGTACCTCAAATAGAGCCGGACAGCGGACCGGCAGACAATGCAACAGACACGGCGAAACAGGAAAGTAAAACCGACAATTCTAATATCCCTGATGGATTCTATGCCGTCACGGTAGAAGTAGGACTCAGTAGCGATGATTATGTGGAAATCATCAGTGGTCTGCAAGAGGGTGACACCGTACTCATTCAGAATAAGAGCGGCAGCGTAACCACCACGCAAGGGGCTGAAGCCGAACAAGGCGGTATGGGTATGATGGGCGGTGGAATGTCCGGTGGTATGGGCGGTGGAGCG
>CBCTHD010000461.1:0-2332 GCA_965146615.1 uncultured Clostridia bacterium | reverse complement strand
GTATTTCGTTTTGATAAAATCCTAAATAATCATGTCGGGCAGCAAATAGAAGTGTTTTGTCTGACGGCATATAGGTCTGAATTACTGCTCTGCCTGCAACGTTACCCCGCCCCGCCCGTCCGCCAACCTGGGCAAGCAAAGCCAATGCACGCTCCGATGCACGGCAATCGTTGATGTTAAGCATAGTATCTGCAGCAATGACGCCTACTAATGTCACATTGGGAAAGTCCAAGCCTTTTGCCACCATTTGGGTGCCCAATAATATGTCAATTTCTTTTTTCTCTACAGCATGCAGTATTTTTTCATGTGCTGATTTCCTGCTGGTTGTATCACCGTCCATTCGGCAAATGCGCGCAGCTGGGAAAAGCTCCTGCAGCTGTTGCTCCACTTTTTGTGTCCCGGTTCCAAAATGCTTGACATGCTTGCTCCCACACTCCGGACAGGTAGTAATATTATTTTGAGTATAACCACAATAGTGACATACTAACCGATTTTCCTTAAAATGATAGGTTAGCGTGATGCTGCAATGCGGACACTTAACAGCATAGCCGCAGCTTCTACAGGAAACAAAGGTAGAGTGTCCTCGCCGATTCATAAGCAAGATCGTTTGCTGGCCCGTTGCCAAATTTTTCTCGATTTCCTGCTGCAATTCTCGGCTGATGACACTATGGTTTCCTTGCTGCAATTCCTGTGCCAAATCCACTATTCGCACTTCCGGCAGCGACTGGTTGTTATATCGTTTTGTTAGCTCCAGCAAGCGGTATTCCCCTAGCTGCGCTCTGTAATAGCTTTCTATGCTCGGTGTTGCCGACGCATACACCACGGTGGCGCCGTACTGCATAGCACGGAATTTTGCAATTTCTCTCGCATGGTATCGCGGATTGGATTCTGACTTATAAGACGTTTCATGTTCTTCGTCCATAATAAGCAGCCCAATATCGTCAAACGGTGCAAATACGGCGCTGCGCGCTCCAATCACCACACGAACATCTCCGCTACGGATACGGCGCCATTCGTCATAACGCTCCCCCAAGGATAAACCGCTGTGCAATATTGCCACCTGATTATGAAACCGGCTTAAAAAGCGACTTGTCATCTGCGGCGTCAATGCGATTTCCGGTACCAGTACAACGGCGTTTTTCCCTTGCTTCACACAAGTTTCTACCGCCTGCAAAAACACCTCTGTTTTTCCGCTCCCAGTCACACCATAAAGCAAAAATTCTGCAAATCCACACCCCAGCGAATCCGTAATCTTTTGTATTGCATGTAGCTGTTCCTCGGTTGGTATATGTTTTTCAGTTCTCTCTGTTTGATAACATTGTATCGGTCTGCGGTATTGCTCTTCCGTAGTTATTTCAGCATAGCCATAACGGCAAAGCAGCTCAACCGACCGTTGGGAGCAGTTTGCTTCATGCAATAATTCCGCAAGGAAAAGGCGGTTTTGCTGCACCAATATTCGAAGCGCTCCTGCCGCTGCCGGTGCCCGCCGCTGCAACTGTTCTATCGCTTCTTCCGCCATTTCTTCACTGATTGTCATGTGCACAACGTTTCGATATTGTTCCTGCTGTTGCTGTATGGCATGTTCTGTCACCTGCACAATGCCTTTTTTTTGCAGCGTATCGACAACACTACGGTTTGCAAGTCCACACGCTTCCTTTAGCTGTGTTAAGGAAATTGCTCCCTGTTTTTCCTGCAAATAATCTATTACGACCTGTTGCTTTGTTGTTAGCCTTTGTTCTGCCATCTCCTGACACAAGGAGACACGTTCTTCCATCTGAAAATGAATTGCCGGAGGAAGCAGCAAATGTAATGCCTCTGTCATGGAACAAATATAGCGCCGCTTTATAAACTGTGCCAGTGTAATCCGCGAAGCGGAGAGCATAGGTTGTTCATCCAGCCGTTTCACAATCGTTTTGAGTATTGCATCAGAATCCACTTCTTCAAACCCTAGGCAATACCCCTCTACTTTTCTGTTCCCCGCGCCAAACGGAATCAACACACGCTCTCCAATTTGCAGATCCATGTCTTCCGGCACACAATAATGAAAGACACGGTCCAGTTTTTTTAATGTCGTATTCACGATAATGCATGCTGCTTTCATCGTTCTGAACCGTTCCTCTCCTTTCCTATTCCCCGCCACACTTGTCAATACACCGATCTAAAATAGCATGTGCCAAGTCCAATTTCGGCATGTTATTCAACGATTCCGTCTGACCGTCCCGATAAACGATGGTCACAGTATTGTTATCGGATTGAAATCCTGCGTTTTGCGCTGTTAAATCATTTGCAACAATCATATCGGCACCTTTATCCAATAATTTTTGATATGCAT
>CBCTHD010000460.1:0-2354 GCA_965146615.1 uncultured Clostridia bacterium | reverse complement strand
CAACGACGGCACGGACGGCGTCGTTGTAGGTAAGTCCGTCTTCCGGGCGGAAGGTGCCGTCTGTATAGCCCGTCATCAGCTTTTCCGCTGTGACGTATCCGACCGCCCCCGCGCCGCTTTTGACGTCTGAATAAGCGGATCCGGCGCGTAGGTACAACGTCTCATTCCGCCCGGACAGTGCAAGCAGCAGCCGGGCGGCTTCCAATCTTGTGATCGTCTCCTGCGCTGTTTCTGCAAACAGTGTTTCATTTGAAATAATGCCAAGTCCGGCGAGCGTCGCTACCGCGCGGCGCTGGTACGCGTCCGTGAGAACCGCATTGCCGGAAGCCGCTGCTTCGTCGTCCAACCATGGGTTGACGGTGCTTGCCCATGCCGTGCTCGTCAAAAGCAGCGCCGCAGCGATCCAGGTGCATACCCATCGAAATCGTTTCATGTTGCATTCCTCCAATTCCTTTTGTACTTAGACCTTTTGTGTTTGAAATTCTACTTTTATTGTACCATCCCCGGCGGCTGGACACAATCATAGACTTCCGACCGGCGTAATACATTTCCACCATAAAAAAAGGGATATAACACAAAAGTATTATATCCCTAAAAATGTATCATTGCCGCCCGCCTAATGTCTCATTTGCGGCGGGTATCGCGGAACTGTTTGGGGGTTATGCCCTCATACCGTTTGAAGGTGCGGATAAAATAATACGAATAGTTAAATCCGAGCTTCCCTGAAATGGTTTCAATTGACTCATCCGTGTCCAGCAGCAGAAGTTTGGCAATCTCCACGCGCTTTTTGTTGATAAACTCCGGGAAGGAAACGCCCGTGTTTTCCTTAATGCATTTGGACAGATACGCTTTGTTCATGCCGAGACTTTCGGACAGGTAGTCCAGACAAAAATCAGATGAGGTAAAATTGCGTTCAATTTCAAAGAGTACCTGCTCCCAGGTGGAATACTGATCCGCCGTGTTCTGGCTGTTGACCGCCTCGCATACGCTCCGCACAAAAGTTTCCATCTCCGCTTGGAGTTTTTCCACAGGCAGTTCCCCCTGCGCGGGAAAGGGAATGGACAAAAAACTCACGCCGCGCAAAATAGCGTTTTGAAGCTGGTATACCACGCTGAAAACGCGGTTATCCTCCACGACGGCCCTGCGCAGTGAGGAAAAAATGCTCTCCAAACAATCGAGACTGGCCGCGGTGTTGCCTGCCAACACATTGTTGACAAGCTGCACCTCCAAACCACGGTCATACCGAAACGGTTCGGCCTGCTCCACCCGCACCCAGCGAATCACGCGGTCTTCCGCGCACAACTTGTATTTGAGCGACTCCACCGCCTCGTGGAACGCGGTTTGAAGCGCCGCTGCCGTGTTTTTGCGGCTGCTCACGCCAATCCATGCTTCGGGCGACTCTTTCAAAATGCACGCACAATGCTCCTCCACAGCGTCCGAACTGCGGCAGATGACAGCAAATAAGTCGTTGCGCATCCGGGCCACACGGGTACCGGGCAACTCGGCGGGCGCACCGTTTTCCACCGCCAGCACCGCGAAACCGGACCGCTCCAGCGAAAAATCCTGCCGCCGCATTTCTGCGATCGCCTCATCGTCTATCTGTACGTCGCCCGTGAGTACACGGTTCCAAAAATTGTGGGCATAATCCTCCATCATTTGGCGGACTGGGCGCATCGAGCGGCTGATGGCAATCAGCGTCCCTGCCACCCCGATGCCCAGCAGCAACAGCGACGCCAGCAGAAATACGCCGGTGTCGCGGTTCAAAAACCGGAACCGGGGCTGCTGCGCCAGCAAAACAAACCGCCAGCCCAATGTGTCAGAGTCCGACGCCGCCATGAGGGTCCGCTCTGTGTCCGGCGCGAACATAGCCCCATCGGGATAGATAACCGCTCCATCTTTGTCCAGCATGTAAATCTCATTGTGCCCCTCCAACGTCAGCTTCCGGTCGAGCACATAGCGGCTCATTTCATTTAAATCAATGTCGCCGGACAGCACGCCATATTGTCTTTCCCCGGCGCGCAGACGCACGGTCACCGTCAGGATGTATCGTTCCCCGGTGGCGTCTGCCCGCGGTGCAAAACGTTGCAGGCCGTCCCCCGCGCCCTGGGTTTGGGAAATCAGGTCCGCGTCCGCGTAGGCAGACAGCGGCACAATACTGTTGTGCTCCCGCCCGGCGGTATAAACGAGGTCAAGGTCGTATAAATAAAGCGATACGGCGCTCAAAAAATCGCTGCGCAGCAAAGTCGTCTCCAAGGCTTTTATCATGGCGGTCCGGCCAAGCACGCCATTGTCGGCAGATTCCGCGGCAGCCGCGACGGCGCCGTCTTGCAGCGCTGCTTCGGTCACGGCGTTTT
>CBCTHD010000459.1:0-2354 GCA_965146615.1 uncultured Clostridia bacterium | reverse complement strand
GTATCATAATCCGCAGTTCCCGCCGGCGCCGGCAGCAAAATGTTGACGATTTCGTTTTCGCCGTCCCAGTCAACCGTCGCATGCAAAGTTTCTCCCACAAAACGCACCGGTACGAGCGTTCTGTCATTTAATATCATCGCAGGAACATCCAGCTGTACAGTTTCGCCATTTACCTTTACATAGACGCTATCTATCGGAATTTCAATCGTCATATCGTCTTTTGTCGCAATGGCTGTTTGTGTTTCCTCGTCAAACGTCACGTCTGCGCCAAAGCATTCAAACACCATACGCATAGGCAGCAGCGTCCGATCATTGATAATCATAGGCGGTACATCAAAGGAAAGCAACTCGCCACCCATCACTACGCTAACTTCCATTAAAGATTTATATTTTGCATTGTTTCTTACATTGTCAAAATCGGAATCGCTCTGGATGGCACTCTTTTGTGTGGGATCCAACTGCAAAATCCGTTCAATCAAATCAACACTCTCTTGTTCTTTTCCCAAAAGCGATGCTGCGCATGCAGCGTTATATAATGTCAATTCGTTTTTGGGGTTAAGTTCAAGCTGTTTTATCAGCACCTCATAAGCCCCCTGTACATCTTCAGAATAAAACAGCGACATTGCTTTATAGTAATAAGCCTCCATAAAGGTTTCGTCGTCCGCAAGCGCATTATCGCACAACATAACACTGGTTGCATAATCTCCGCTTTGGTATGCAGCGTCGATTTTTGACAAAGCATCATAATTTTTCCCTAAATCAATCAAGGATAAATCAACTGTTGTCTCATCGTCGTAGTCTGCAACGATACCAAACGCCGTGCAAAAATGATCTAACGGAAAATAGATTTGCCCGTTTTTTTCTTCCGTCTCATTCTCCAGAGAATAGGTGTCCGGCTCCAAATATGTATACATACCATTATCCAGTTCAACGATTTCAGTCGTTGCATATTCTGTGCTGCCTACAATTACCAGCAGCGCTGTGCCATCAATAACGACCACCGCTCTTTTTTCATCCTCCAACTCCGCCTCCTGGTATGAGCCCCCAAAAATCTCTGCCATCGTCTTCAGCGGCACCATAATTTCCCCGTTTTCCTCATATGGAACAGCTGTGGTTTCCCATTGCATTTCCTCACCATTGTAGGTAACAGTCACTTGCGGCGCCGCATAAACTGTGGATAATAACATGCACAGCACCATTGCCCAACCAAACAATTTCTTTTTCATTGTGTTTCCTCCCCAATTTCTCATTTTGTTTTACCAAACATTTCTAATTTGATTATAGCAAAACATGAAAATTTTGTCAATCTATTTATGATTTGAGTATAATTTTCAATTTCTTTTTGTGATACCCAAAATATAACAATCCTCATATTACAAAAAGCCCGAATCAACAACAAGATTCGATCTTTTTATGGTGCGGTTGTTCTTACAAAACTTAGAGAAAAATATAATAAAATCAAGGATTTTTAAGTACGCGAAGCGCACAATATCGCAGAAAAGTGGTAGCGACAGCTTGCCGTTGTGAGCACGCTTGCAAGCGAACAGGCAAGCCAAGCGGGCTTTTCTGCGAATAAGGAGGAGCAGGGGAGCAGGCGGATGTTTTTCTTGGTAAAGAAAAACGGAGCAAAGCGCACTTTGCTCCGACGTGGTGCGGGTAAAAGGACTTGAACCTTCACGTCTATTGACACTAGAACCTAAATCTAGCGCGTCTGCCAATTCCGCCATACCCGCTTGTATGGTCTTTATTATACCACGCATAGATTTCCATGTCAAGACATTTCTCACTTTTTTACTCTTATAGCAATTCTAAAATACAAGGTTCCATTTCTTCCGGTGCTGATGTTGGTTCAAAACGTGCTCTTATCTTTCCTTCGCGGTCCACAACAAACTTTGTAAAGTTCCATTTGATATCTGGTGTGGAAGCAAAATCGCCGACTTCGTTCGTTAATAGTTCTGTCAATACATTTCCCAATGGATGTTCCATGTTGAATCCCTTAAATCCAAAATGTGATGTTAAATATTGAAATAATGGGTGCGCCTGCGGTCCATTGACATTGACTTTGGAAAACATCGGGAAAGTAACACCATAATTTTTGGAACAAAATTCTTTAATTTCTTGATGGTTTCCCGGCTCCTGCTCATGAAACTGGTTACAGGGAAATCCCAACACAACCAATCCCCTTTCTTTATATTTATCAAAGAGAGCTTGCAATTCTTCCAGCTGCGGCGTAAACCCACATTTGCTTGCAGAATTAAAAATCACCAACACTTTGTCTTTATACTCTCGTAAACAAACCGTTTCTCCATCTATATTTTTCACTTCGAAATCATAGATACTCTTTTTTCTCTGCT
>CBCTHD010000458.1:0-2358 GCA_965146615.1 uncultured Clostridia bacterium | reverse complement strand
CGATTCGCGGACTGGAAACAGAAGGACTGAATTTCTATGCACCTTTTGAAGTACAGGAACTCAAAATTGATGGAACGACTTATAAAAAAGGAACAGATTTCAAGCAGGAAGGCACGACTGTCTATTTTGGCGAAAAATTTATGGACAGTGAAACATTGAATCCAACGCCAACACCAACGCCGAACTATTCAGCACCACAGCATGGCGGCGGTGGCAGCGGCAGTGGCGGCGGTGGCAGCGTATCTGGTGGTACGACGACAACAACGCCGGCAAATACTTCGGAGCCGCTGCCGACAGTAACGCCGACACCGGATACGACGCCAACGCCAGCGTCAACGCCGGATTTATCGAGTCTTGATGGTCATTGGGCAAAAGAAGAAATTAGTGAATTGTTAGATAAAACCATCATCATTGGTGATGAGGACGGCAATTTAAACCTACAGGGAACCATGACGCGTGCAGAATTTCTGACGATGCTGTTGCGTGGACTGGATACAGAACTCCATGAATACACTGGCGGATTTACCGATGTGTCCGCAGATGCGTGGTATGCTGACGTAATGCAAACCGCTTATGATTTGGGAATTATACAGGGAGATGGAATTGGTGTGAACCCAGAAGGGAATATTACCCGGGAAGAAATGGCAAAAATTCTGGTGGAGATTTATGAATCAGAGGTGTCGTACATACAACTACCGGAGGAGACGGCATCAATTCTTGATGAAGACCAAATCAGCGATTGGGCAAAGGAATATATAGAAAAGGCCTATCAGCTGGAACTGTTAAATGGTATGCCGGATGGCAGCTTTGCACCAAAAGAAAATATGCTTCGGGAGCAAGGAATGGTTGCGGTGTATCGCATTTTGGATAAAACAGGGAGACTATCTTAATATACCATGTTGGGAAAGACGTCTGTCCATATGGGCAGACGTCTTTTGTATAGACAACCACCAGCTAAGCCTGGGGTACTTGATTGTGGTCTGAAAGTAGCGAAACGGTGGAGGATAATCCGGCAAAATGGACTAAGTTGCTGAAAAATCTATGCTGCCTGAAAAGGTTTCAGAAATATAATTATTTTAAAGCTATTGAAATTATAATCGAAAAAGAGTATAATATAGGACAGTGGCAATAGAAGTGTGCAAAGTACGAATAAATAAATTGGAGATGATTTGCGGAGCGTTGGCGTTGTTTTATCTATGTTGTCAGTAGGATAAACACGGTTGTAAAACGTCTTTCTGCATTTTTTAGAAAAATATATTGAGGTTTTATGCATGTTCACATGAGCGCCACCAAATAGAGATAGCATGGAGGAATGGCGGTATGAAAATGCTACGTCTGCCGGGAAAACAGCAGCAAAATAGCATTCGATTTCAATGGTTAAAAGCATTTTTGCTGATTATGATTATAGCAGTGTTTTTAAATATCGTGGCATATACCTTTTCTATAAATGAATTGGAAGAACAAGTGGCGGAGACAAACCGTTCTTTTTATAAACAAATACAGAGCAAAATGGACACCATGATTTGTTCGCTCGAGCAGGTGAGTTTGGATTTATATTTAAATGATTCTGCGCTGGCGCTTTCCAGAATTTTGCCGCCGCAGATGCCGGATTCTGGAATGCTGACAGATATCGAAAAAATGTTTGCAGATAAGGATACGTCGCTGAGCGATACGTATCGGAGTTACTATTTTCTAAATAATTTAACCAATGTTATATCGATTCAAGGATTCCAAAGCGCACAGGAGTATTTTGACGAAAATTTTGCTTTTTTTGACATGTCCTATGATACCTGGTTAAACTGGATGCAGTCAGCCAGTGACGAGGATTATATTTTGGTGAACGGTACGCAGGAAGGAAAACGGTATGTTTTGTTTAAATATCCGGTTGATTATTCGGCTGTGCGGCCATCCAGTTTTATTTCTGTGGTAGAAGATAGTAGCATATTGAAATTAGCAGCTGAGGCGCCTTTTTTTGATGAAAGCTATTTTTTGGTCCTCAATGGAGATGGGAGGATTGTTGCGGCAAACACGGAGGTCTCTCCTTACTTGGAAAAATTGGAGCTGCCAGAAGAAAATGAGGGAACACTGCGCCGGCGTATGGAGGGGAAATCTTATATGATAACCTATACGACGTCGCCGTTGAATAACTGGAAATATATTTATATTACGCCGAAAAGCGTATATATGAAAAGTACGAATACCATTAAATATATTTTATGGGGCACTTTATTTATCAGTATTATTATAGAACTACTATTAATTGTCCAATCAGTGAAAAAACAGTATATGCCAATCAAAAAGATCATGAAGATGGCAAATGTGGACGGCGTTGGAAATGAATATGCAGTGCTGGAGCAG
>CBCTHD010000457.1:0-2363 GCA_965146615.1 uncultured Clostridia bacterium | reverse complement strand
TGTGCATTTTCTGCCGGACCGCCGCCAACCAGGTCGGCGGAGGTGCATTTTTCAAACCCAAGCTGTTCCGGCTCAAGGCTGAAGGTGTTAAACTGTCCATCCTTCACTTCACAAATTGTAGTGGGAGCGCAGAGGGAAATCTCGTCAATACCGTCGTGACCGTGTACCGCCATTGCGCGTTTTGCGCCGAGATTGGAGAGCACATTTGCCAGCGGTTCCACCAGATTTTCATCGTAGACACCGAGCAGTTGTAAGGTTGCACCTGCCGGATTTGCGAGAGGTCCTAAAATATTAAAAATGGTTCGCTCTTTTATCTCCCGACGCACTGGCGCCGCATATTTCAAAGACGCGTGATACGTAGGGGCGAACATAAAGCAGATGTCCAGCGCATTCAGTACTGTTTCGCATTGCTCCGCACTGAGTCCGATTTTTACGTTCAATGCCTCCAACAAGTCAGCGCTTCCGCATTTGCTTGACACGCTGCGGTTGCCGTGTTTGGCGACAGGAACGCCTGCTGCTGCCACAACAAAGGAGGATACCGTGGAAATATTGAAGGTGTTGGCCTCATCTCCGCCGGTTCCCACAATATCCATCACGTCCCGGTCGGGCGTCAGTTTGGTGCAGTGTTTGCGCAGCACCTTTGCACAGGCAGTAATTTCATCAATTGTTTCCCCTTTCATACGCAGCGCAGTGAGCAGGGAAGCCATTTGTGCATTGGTAGTCTCGCCGCTCATGATTTCGTCCATGACAGTCTCCGCCATATCAAAAGATAAATTGTTTCCGTTAATGACTTCATGAATTGCTTCAACAATCATTTGTTTCTACCTCCAATATCTAAAAAGTTTTTCAGCATAACCGTACCGTCTTTTGTTAAAATAGACTCCGGATGGAATTGCAAGCCGTACAGGTCGCAGTCGCGGTGTTTGACGGCCATTACCTCGCCGGCGTCATCCTCCGCAATGACTTCCAGCTCCTCCGGCAGCGTGTCGCGCAAAGCAATGAGGGAGTGGTACCGTCCGCCGCGAATAACGGAGGGCAGCCCGCGGAAAATAGCAGCATCATTTTTAATGTGAATATCGCTGGATTTTCCATGAATTAATTGACGCGCAAGCGATACCGTTGCACCGCACACCTCACAGATTGCTTGATGGCCCAGACAGATGCCCAATATGGGTAATTTTCCTTGGTACATGCGAATCACGTCCTCACAGATACCCGCGTCAGCAGGTTTGCCGGGGCCGGGGGAAAGAACCAGATGAGAAACGTCCATGGAAGCGATGTCCGCAGGGGCGATGGCGTCATTACGTACCACCTGAATGTCGGGATTGATGGTGCCAATCATTTGCACTAAATTATAGGAAAAACTATCGTAGTTATCAATCAGTAAAATCATTTTCTCACCACCTCGCTTGCTGTTTGTATCGCCACTTTCGCGGCAAGGGATTTGTTTTCGCTTTCCATGTATTCCATTTCCGGTATGCTGTCCGCTACAATGCCGCCGCCTGCCTGGACGGTAACGGTACCGCCACGTTTTACCGCAGTGCGAATGGTAATACAAGTATCCAGGTTACCGGAAAAGTCGATATAGCCAATGGCGCCGCCGTAAATGCCGCGGGGTGAGGGTTCCAGTTCATCAATGATTTCACATGCCCGGATTTTAGGAGCGCCGGAAAGCGTACCTGCCGGTAGCAGGGCTGCGATGGTGTCACAAGCATCAAAGGGCGGCCGGATTTGGCTTTCCACGGTGGAGGTAATGTGCATAATTCGTGAAAAACGATTGATTTTCATATATTCTTTAACGCCAACGGAACCAAACGCGGAGATTTTTCCAAGATCATTGCGTGCCAAATCCACCAGCATGTTATGTTCCGCTAATTCTTTTTCGTCCTGCAATAATTCTGCTTCCAGCCTAAGGTCTTCTTCTTCCGTCGTTCCGCGCGGACGGGAGCCGGCGATCGGATAGGTATAAAGTGTCCCGTCTGTCAGTTTCACAAGTGTTTCCGGCGAAGTTCCGGCAATTTCAATGTCATCGCCGTGCAAGAAATACATGTAGGGCGACGGGTTTGTCGTGCGCAGCACACGGTAGGCGCTGAACAGGCTGGCGGGATAAGGCGCTTCAAATTTGCGGGAAATAACCGCCTGAAAAATGTCGCCCTGGCGAATATATTCTTTGGTTTTCTCCACCATTGCACAATATTGTTCTTTAGTGACGTTGCAAGAGAAGGTTACGTTCTCCGGCGCTTGTTCTTCCGGTAGCGGCATGGTATCCAGAATCAAAGTCTCGATTTCCGCCAAAGCCCGGTATGCCTTTTGCAGTCCGGCTTCGCCCTCCGCCGTCTGCATGTTGGCAATAAGATAAATCT
>CBCTHD010000456.1:0-2374 GCA_965146615.1 uncultured Clostridia bacterium | reverse complement strand
CCAACATGTATCCAATCTTGCCATAGAAAACCTGCGCCGTTTCGTCCGCTCGGGTAGATGTCATTACATCGTGATAGCCTAACCGTTTCATCTGCTGTTCCCAATACGCCATCGCACACTTGCCATATCCCTTTCTTTGATAAATAGTGTCAATGAAAAGCAACTCTAAAAATGGAATGCTCTGCCAGAAAAGGCTGTAACGCATCGCGCCAATGATTTCTTTTCCCAAACAAATAGCAAAGACGTGTCCTTGCCGGATACAGTCGACCAGCCGTTCCGCGTCAATGTGCTTGTCATATTGTAATAACCCCATGAAATCTTTTTCCGCCGCCCGCCTAATTTGCATGTCCATACAGCATTCCTCCTTTTCTCACAGTTTATCACATTTTCATAAATTTGTATAGCCCACATTCCCTATTTCTATGGTACTAACTTTCTTTTCCTTTTCATATAAATGTACTATAGCATATACGAAAAGGAGGAAGTCCGCCTATGAAAACCAACGCTTCCGGCGCGTTTCGCCTGGCATGTGTCTACACCGGTGCTGTTTTGGGCGCAGGTTTCGCTTCCGGACAAGAAATTTGGCGCTTTTTTGGCCGTTTCGGATGGTGGGGTTTTTGGGGAATGTGTCTCACCATCTTGTTTTTTGCCTTTGTAGGCTGCGGCATGTTCTTGAAAATTTACAGATTGGCGCTATCCTCTTATTCCGATTTCTGTGTTGAACTGTTCGGTAAAAAATCGGGCAAATTCTTCGCACTATTCGGAAATTGTTATATGGGAGCCACTTTTTGCGTCATGCTTTCCGGCAGCGGCGCCCTATTTCAGCAGGAATTAAATCTTCCCTATTTTGCAGGAACCTTTCTCATGGCAGTTGTTTGCTTTATCGTGTTCCTCTTTGGCATTCGTGGAACCGTTGCCGCAAACACCATTCTGGCACCTATTATGGTGGCAGGCATGGTTTCCCTGGGCGCCTATAAATTGCTGTTTGGCGACCGCAGTGTCATCAACGCCCTGCAGGAGCTCGTTTGTTTGAGTGACAACTGGCTGCTGTCCGCCTTAGTTTACATCAGTTATAATCTCATCAGCATTCCGGCGGTTGTCTGTGGTATGAAGAAATATATGTCGGGTCCGGCTTCCGCGATTTGGGGCGGCTTGCTGGGCAGTATCTTTATTGGTCTGTGCGGGCTGTCCGTTTACTATGTCTCGCTGTACCCCGACATTTACTTTTCGCAAATGCCGGCGCTAACCTTTGCTTCATTCATGGGGAAGCATTTCAAATTGTTTTATGGACTCACCATCTATATTGCAATGCTGACCACTGCCATATCTTGCGGACAAGGTATTCTAAACCTTGCGCCGGAAGTAAAACGACTGCGCTACAACCTTTTGTTATGCGGTACTTGCTGTATCCTGGCATTGGTTGGTTTTTCCAATTTGGTTAACTACCTCTACTCCTTTTTTGGTTACGTGGGACTGTTTATAACAGCAATTGTTTGCAAGGAATGTTTGAAAGAACTCAAAATCCAGCGTATTTTATAGAATTTTTGTGTTATTTTATGAAATTCTGCGTTAATCTTTTAAAACTGGGTTCTATCATTTTTACTAATAGTTTACAAATCCTTTTGTTTTCGATATAATATTATATTGTAGTATAAAAGGGTGGATTGTGTCTATCGTTTTTACAGATACGTCGGGGTTTGGCGCAGTTTGGTAGCGCGCATGGTTTGGGACCATGAGGCCGCGGGTTCAAATCCCTCAACCCCGACCATATAAAAAAGCCGTCACCGAGCTAAGACGGTTTTTTTCTCACCCAGGTTTAGCACTCACCTCAAAAGAGTGCTAACAATTTCACATATCACAAAGGAGGAACCAGTATTATGGCAAAAGGAACCATTCAAGTCCATACGGAAAACATATTCCCCATTATTAAAAAATGGCTATACTCTGACAAAGATATTTTCATTCGTGAATTGGTGTCGAACGGATGTGATGCGATTGCAAAGTTGAAAAAACTGGTAGGCGTGGGCGAGGCACAGGTTGAGGATAATCCAAAGTACGCCGTAACAGTAACGGTCGATAAAGAAAACAAGACATTGACGTTTTCTGACAACGGGATCGGTATGACTGCGGAAGAGGTGGAAAAATATATCACGCAGGTTGCCTTTTCCGGTGCGGAAGAATTTTTGAGCAAATATAAAGATGACAACACCATCATCGGACATTTCGGTCTCGGTTTCTATTCTGCTTTTATGGTGGCGGACAAAGTGGAAATTAACACGCTTTCCTACCAGCCCGGTGCTACAGCCGCTTTTTGGAGCTGCGAAGGCGGGACAGATTATGAACTCACAGACGGTACGCGTACGGAACGCGGCAG
>CBCTHD010000455.1:0-2378 GCA_965146615.1 uncultured Clostridia bacterium | reverse complement strand
AAATCTTTTTTCATTTTTTCCTAAAAAATACTTGACTTTTTATTTGCAGGCTAAACTTTTTTAGCCTTTCACTGCGCCGACCATGACGCCTTTGACAAAATATTTTTGTAGGAATGGATATACACATAAGATGGGCACGGTTGCCACCACCACGGTTGCGTATTTGATAACGTCTTCCAGCGACGCCCGCGAACCTGCGCTGCTGTCCATCATCATGTTGTCCGTGCTGGCGTTAATCAGAATCTCCCGGAGTATCAGCTGCAGTGGATACAGTCCCCGCTTTGTGGGCAGGTACATCATGGCGTTGAACCAGGAATTCCAGTGGGCTACGCCGTAAAACAGCACCATGACCGCAATGGTTGACGTGGACAGCGGCAGGACGATACGGAACAGTATCACAATATCATTTGCGCCGTCCAGTTTAGCGGATTCCTCCAAACTCTCCGGTATTCCGGCAAACGCCGTGCGCATGACAATCAGGTTATAGGTGGACACCAACGTCGGGAAAATCAGCGCCCACCGGCTGTCCAATAGCCCCAGGCTTTTGACAACCAGATACGTGGGAATCATACCGCCGTTGAAAAACATGGTGATGACAATGAAAATCATCATTTGCTTGGTATATTTCACCGTTTTGCGCGACAGTGCATATGCCAGCAGCGCCGTCACAATGACATTGAGCACGGTGCCGACTACAACATAGAACAGCGTGTTTGCATAGCCGGTGTATACGTCCTTGTTGTTGAGCACCGCCTTGTAACCCTCCAAGGAAAAGCCTGCCGGTTTGAGCAAAAGCCCGGTTGATTTCAGCAGCTCCGCCGCGTCGGAAAAGGACGCGAATATAATATATAGGAACGGATACAGGCAGACAACCATCAGCGCAACCATGATCAGCGTATTGCACCCCTGAAAAATTCTTCTTGAAATGGAATTGTCTTGTTTCATAACATCATCTCCTTTCCTATTACCACAAGCTGGTCTCGTTGATTTTACGGCTAAAGGTATTGGCCGCGAAAATCAAAATCAAATTGACAACGGAGTTGAACAGTCCCACCGCGGACGAAAAGCTGTAGTTTGCTTCTTCAATCCCTTTGCGGTAGACAAACGTGGATATAATATCCGCCGTTTCATAGGTCGCCGGACTGTACAGCAGCATGACTTTTTCGAATCCGACGCTCATGACCTTGCCGATTTGCATAATAAACAGCACGACAATGGTCGGCATAATACCGGGTAGGGTGACATGCCACGCCTGGCGTATCCGGCCCGCGCCGTCGATTCTCGCCGCCTCATACAAGGAGGAATCAATGCTGCCCAGCGCCGCCAGGTACACGATGCTGCCCCAGCCGATTTCCTGCCATATGCCGGAGATGACATAGATTCTGCGGAACATTTCCGGCCGCATCAGCAGGTTGCTCCGTTCAAAGCCAAACAAGGCGATGATGTCGTTGATGATACCGTTTTGCATGGTAAAGTCAATGATCAACCCGGAGATGACAATGAGAGAAACGAAGTGCGGTATGTATGTGATTGAGACACGCTGAGCAAAATGGTGTTGCGCAGTGTCCTGACAAAATACATCCCGGTAAAAAACTGCTTGAAATTTTCCAGTCCCACCCAGGCGCTGCCCAGAATCCCCGCCGCCGGCGAGTAGTCCTTAAATGCGATGATTGCTCCGTACATGGGGCCGTAGCAGAAAATGAGATAAAACAGAAGCCCCGGCAGCGCCATCAGATAGATGTACTTGTTTTTTACAATCTCTTTCAGAAAGCTGTCTGCCGCGCGCCCTGTTTTGTTGGATTTGATGGCAAGGCCGTTTGCCGTTGGTTGTTTTATCATAGTATTGTTCACGCTCTCTCCCTCTCTTTTTTTGATTTACATTCCGCTTTCGTTGTTCTCTGAGCCTATTGTACCAGCGCCCGCGCGTGACCCGCAAGAATCAATCCTTTATTTTACATCATCAATTTTTAATCGCCGTTTTTTTGGTATCCCGCAAACCCGCATGAAAACAGGGAATTTGCGTTATTTATCGGTAAGCGACACGGGCGCAAAATAATTGATTTTCCCCATCCGCTATGGTATAATAGACACATAATGTTTATGATACCGTGTCCGCAAAGCGGGCTGGTAATCATAGACACTGCCGTGTCTATGTGTACTTTTTGGCGCAAAAAGTACCAAAAACGTGGGGGCCGAACTTTCCATTCATGCAATCTTCGGACATGTGCCGAAGATTGCATACCGTGCAGCGTCCGGAGTGCCGCGCAAGCGCGGCGCGACACGCGAGTATAGGACGCTGTCGGGGGGAGGGCACGAGGGGGACGGCTTGACAGCCGAAGGCTGGAAATAGTCCCCGCTCGTGAAAAGGGTTACCCCCG
>CBCTHD010000454.1:0-2391 GCA_965146615.1 uncultured Clostridia bacterium | reverse complement strand
TTATAAACACGTCAAAACCGTAGAACATCACGAAACGAGCGTCGAGTGCCTTGGAGCCTTTTCCCGGAAGGGGATAGGTTTTCCGGTTGTACGCAAAAACGGCAAGGGCTGGTTTTTCGTTTGGGCAACTCTCCTTCTTAGAGTTCCCCACAAACGGGAATGCGGCGTCTCTTGCCGCAAAATTGCACATATTGCACAAGCGTGCAGTGGCAAAAGGGTACAAAAAGGGGCAACTGTTTGTATGAGGTGTGTAGTAAGTGGTTTCTACGTTTTGAAATAGTCTCTGTTGGTCGCAGGGATTTCCTGTCATGGGCGGACTTGTTTCAAGTTCGTCCGACAGGCTATTAAACTAGGTATAACAATCCACTTTCTATTGTACTAAAACTTTGCCGAAAAAGCAAGAAAATTCTGGATTTCTCATTCAGGTTAGACTGCGGGGTGAGCCAATGAAACATATGCGTGCATGGCTGCGGAGCCAAAACCGCATGGCGCGTGCGCAGACACGAACGTTACGCGCGCCGGCGCGCACGGGGCAGCAGCGACCTTATCCCCGGAATCCGTGGCAGCCCGCGGCGGCCGGTGTGGCGGGTATATTGCTGTTGCTGGCGTTATTCTGCTCGGGCGCATCGCTGGCGGTCAGCCGGCAAACGCAAAACAGCGTGGCGCAGCTACAGGAGCAATTGGCGGCCTATGCCGTGCAGGAGACAGCGGTATCCGCTGAACCCGGTTCGGAATCTTACGCGGCGGCGGATGAACAAGCGCCGGAAATCGTACAAGTGCCGGACGCGGAGAGCGAACAGGCAAACGCTGCGGCACAGGAGCCGAAACCGGTACAGGCGACGCCCAAACCAACGCCGCAGCCCACTGAAAAACCAGCCGTTCAGCCGGCGGCAGTGCAGCAGCCTGCTTCCGCGCCACAGGCGGAAACGTCCGCGGTTCAAGAACAGCAGGTCACGGTGTACGTCACGAAAACAGGCGAGTGCTATCATTCCAGTGACTGCCAATATCTGCGCAGCAGCAAAATTGCTGTCAGCCTGGAATATGCGAAGAAACTATACCGGCGTTGTTCGCGGTGTCATGCACCTGCATGATGGCATAGATTACCATATCCGCAGCGCAGACCGGTAATCATAGACACGATGTGTCTGTAATGTACTTTTTCGCCCCGGCGCACCGGGGTGGATAATTACAATCACAGACACGATGTGTCTGTAATGTACTTTTTGGCGCAAAAAGTACCAAAAACGCGGGGGGTTCCGATTCCCCCCGCACCCCCACAAACGGCCCCTGCGGGGTGCTGTTTTGTCAATACTGTAGTGCTTCTACATTAAATTGAGCATTGCCATTTTACAATAGTCGCTTTATGTTTATTGTATCATAAAAGGCGCGGTGGTTGCAAGCCCCCGCGCCTTTTTGTGTGCAGCGCTTGTTTCGTCAGAAAAACAGGCGCCAAAACACAAATTTTGACTATTTCCGGACAAAAAAAGTTTTTTTCAAAAGGCGTACGCGGGGCAGCGTACGCTTTTCCATTTTTCCGCACATTTGGGGTTTTGCATACCGATTCCCCCTTTTGCCTATTGTACCGCCGCACATTTTTATGATAAGATGATACCATCAAACGGGCGGGACACTTCGCCATACGGTATTCTTTCGCGCGGGTTCCCGCGCCCAAAGCATTACAAAATGGAAGGGAGAAACAGAACATGAAACACCTGAAAAAACTGCTGGCGCTCGTGCTGGCTGCTGCCTGCATACTGCCAGCCGCCGCGCTGGCGGAAGAAACGGCGCAAACCACAGAAGAAATTTTGGCAAAATCCGTTGTTTTGGCGCTGGACGAGCCCATCTCGCTGGTCGGCAATGCGCGCGGGGGACCGCGGACGGAAATCGACCTGCTGAATGAGGACGTTGTTCCCGTAGAAGTGAACGGGCGGACGCTGCTGCCCGCCGCATTCGTTGCGCGGCAGTTCGGCGCGGTGGTGGACTGGGAAGGACTGGCGTCCACCGTCACCATTTCCTACGGCGACAAACTCGCTACCATGGTGCTGGGCGAACAGAAACTGACCATCAACGGCGAGACGGTGGAACTGGACGTGCCGGTACAGACCATGTGGGACCGCACCATGCTGCCCATTCGCGTTGTGGCGGAACAAATTCTTGGCAAACACGTTTTGTGGGACGACAAAGGGCTGGTCGTCATTAGCCCCGAGCCGCTGACGCTCTCGGACGCGGAAGTGGACGGGCTGTTGCAGGAAATCCGCGATCCTGCGCCGCTGACGCGCCCCTACTATGCACCGGATACGGTTGCGGACGACATCTTAGCGCAGGCGGATGCGCTGCTGGAAAAATGGGACGACGAGGATTACTGGTGCGAAAATTTTGTGCCCAAAAGCT
>CBCTHD010000453.1:0-2395 GCA_965146615.1 uncultured Clostridia bacterium | reverse complement strand
TTTTTATACCGTAGAAAGCACACTGCACAAATATTGCAGTTTTCTGCCCATCAATATCTATTGCATTGATGCAAATGCCCCCAAAGAAGAAAAAACGGAGGACAGCGAAACAGCGGATGGCGAAGCAAAAGCAGAAACACAGACGGAGCCTACTCCCATTAATGACCCTAACCCTCTCTGGCTAAAACAGCCATCGGAATGTACCGATGAAGAATATATTACATTTTACCATAAGGTCTTTTTTGACTTTAACCCGCCCTTGTTTTGGATTCATCTCAATGTGGACTATCCGTTCAATTTGAAAGGGATTTTATACTTCCCGAAACTCAAACACGAGATGGATTCTTCTACCGGACAGATTAAATTATATAATAACCAGGTATTTGTCGCGGACAATATCAAAGAAGTGATACCGGAATACCTGATGCTGCTTAAGGGTGTCATTGACTGCCCTGATTTGCCGCTGAACGTATCGCGTAGTTTTCTGCAAAACGATGGGTATGTCCGCAAGGTATCGGACCATATTACCAAAAAAGTGGCGGACAAGCTCACCTCCATGTTTAAAAATGACCGGGCGTCCTACGAAAAATACTGGGACGATATTAGCCTGTTCATTAAGTTCGGCTGCATGAAAGATGAAAAATTCTTTGACCGCATTGGCAGCTGCGTCCTCTACAAGACGACAGATGATAACTATGTGACATTGGAGGAATATCTGGACAGCGCCAAGGAACAGCATGAAAACATAGTATACTATGTATCCGACCCGAAACAGCAGGCACAGTATGTTTCCATGTTCCGTGAAAACGGGCTGAACGCGGTGATTCTACCGCATGTTTTGGATACACATTTCATTAGCTTTATCGAATATAAAAACAGCCCTGTGAAATTCGAGCGAATCGATGCCGGACTTGCCGATTCGTTGAAAAACGATTCCGTGGAGCAATCGGATGAACTCACCCAATTGTTTCAAAACACGTTAAAAGACGAACAACTGAAAATTGAATTGGCTTCCCTGAAAAATGAAAATGTTCCGGCAATCATCACGCTGGACGAACACGCGCGCCGCATGGATGACATGAGCAAAATCTACGGCGAAACTATGATGGCGGGTGGTCCGGTACAAAAAACGCTGACGCTGAACATGGCAAATCCTGCTGTCCGCGCGCTGACCAGCTGTGAAGATAAAGAGCTTGCAGATTTGGCCTGCCACTATATTTATGATATTGCTTCCTTAGCGCAAACACCGCTTACGGCAGAACAGATGACAGACTTTGTTTCCCGCACAGGTCAAATTCTGAACAAACTGTTTCAATAATGCCACCCATCGGCGCAGCGCCGCCCGTTGGCGCTGCCCGGCTTACATATAGGAACTCTTTTTCGATTCCTTCTTAAAATATCAAACCGGTTTTAAGGAGGAACGAATATGTATCAAACCACAATTTCCAAAGAACGTTTTGCGGATATGCAAAAAAAACTCATTGCTTATGTCAACGCCAAAAAAGAATTCGACAGTAAAATCGTGCAAAACGACAAATGGTACCGCGCGCAGCACTGGGATTTTGTGCGCAGCAAGAAAGAAATGCCGGAGACCACCACGTCGTTTCTGTTTAACGCACTTGCCTATAAACATGCGGAGATTATGGATAACTATCCTTCTCCCAACATTTTGGCAAGGGAAGAAAATGACGTACCACAGGCGGAGATGCTCTCTCAAATTATTCCATTTGAGTTGGACGTTTGTAACTTTAAGGACACATTTTCCAAGGCGACTTGGTACAAATTGAAAAACGGCGTCGTGCCCTACGGCGTGTTTTTTAATCCGGATCTGAACGGCGGACTGGGCGACATTGATATTCAGCGTCTGGATATTCTCAACATTTTTTGGGAACCTGGTGTGGAGGATATTCAGAAATCCCGCTATCTCTTTCTGGTCAACATGGTGAACAATGATGAACTGCGCACCCTTTATCCCCATGCGGGAGACGCGCTGGGTCACGATGGGCTGCTCAGCATTCAGTCACGCGATCAATATACGGATTTTCAGGAAAAGTCTCTGGTGGTAGACTGTTACTACAAAGTGGTACAGCCGGACGGAAAAAAGATACTCCATATGACCAAATTCACCGGGGATACGGTACTTGACAGCAGCGAAGACCGTCCGCAAACGGCACAATCCGGGCTGTATGCTCACGGGTATTATCCTATTATCTTTGACGTACTGTATCCTATGGACGGTACTCCCGTCGGCTTTGGTCTGATTGATCTGTCCAAAAACTGCCAAATTTACATTGACAAACTGGACTCCATCATCTCGGAAAACGCACTCATATCAGGAAAAGTCCGCTGGTTGGTGCGCGACAACGGCGGTATTAACGAGGAAGAATTACTGGAT
>CBCTHD010000452.1:0-2396 GCA_965146615.1 uncultured Clostridia bacterium | reverse complement strand
CCCCCAAAAAGCGCCGGTTAGAAGCACAATGAATACCGCCACCAGGACAATCATACATTCCAGTTTCCATCGTATGCTTTTGAACATTCTATTTCGCCCGTCCTAACTGTTTGACCCCATAGCCGGGTCTACATTGAAATAATAACCAACGCCGCGTTTTGTTACCACATATTCCGGTTCTGCTGGATTACGCTCCAACTTTTCCCGCAGCCGCCGAACAGTCACGTCCACCGTCCGTACATCGCCAATATATTCATATCCCCAAACTTTTTCCAACAATACGTCACGGGAAAACACTTTATGCGGACAGGAAGCCAAAAAACGAATCAGTTCAAATTCCCGCAGTGTTAACTCAATCTTTTCTTCCCCGCGCCGGATTTCATACTGATCACAATCAATCGTCAAATCTCCCATCACCATTATCTCGCCAGTTGCTGTTTGCGCCGTCGGCGCAGATACAGATGGAATTCGCCGCATATTTGCTTTAATGCGCGCCATAAGTTCTCGCATACTAAAGGGTTTTGTTATATAGTCATCTGCACCGAGCTCCAGTCCCAGAATTTTGTCCACTTCCTCCGTACGCGCTGTTAGCATAATAATTGGCGCCTGCGAAAACGTGCGCACCATCTTACATACTTCAAACCCATCTATTATGGGTATCATAACGTCCAGCAAAATCAAATCAGGTTCCATCTGCTTTGCTTTTGCAACCGCTTCTTCACCATCCATAGCGGTCTCCGTCTGATAGCCTTCCCGCTCCAGATTAAACTGCAATATATCCAGAATAGATTGTTCATCTTCTACAATTAACAACAAGCCCTTCATGAAACTTCAGCCACCTTCTTCCTGCCGTATTCCTTCCTTTTATTTTAACAGATTCAATATGGGTATTGCAAGTCTTTTTTCTAAATTCCTGCCCCACTTCTATTGTTTCACTTCAAAATTGTATGAATTTTGTAAACATTTTGTAAATATTCGCCTAAAATCACATAGATTCGATTGACACCACATAAAATATGTATTATACTATGAGGAGCATTTGGAAAAAGTAGGTGATCCATGATGGAAAAGGAACAAGAACTTACTATGACAGCAAAAAATCATGATATTCCGGCTTACACACGGCGATGCTGTATCACATCAGGGGAACAATCAACTATACCGGTGCAGCCAAAGCAGGAAATGCTTTCCGTGGTACAAGAGGAAGCGATTTCGGCATCCGATGGTGTTATGGATACGGACAATACGGAAGAAGCGTCATGCACCCCTATCGAAACTCGTTGGAATAAAATTGTACGTGTTTGCCGTAGGAATCTGCGCTGGATTTTAGCATTAGATGTAAAAGCGGTTCAATTACCTGTTGCTTTTCATTTTAAAACAAAATTTGATAAACGGTCTATGGTGCGGTTTTTGAAAGAGTTTTTTTACCACAAAGGCAGGACTGCCATAGCCTCTGTATTTGCAACCTTGATTTTAGTCGCGTTTTCCTTTATTTTGGCAGAATTTTTCTCTTCCGGCTATGATGCATACATCAACGGGACTTATGTTGCCACTATTTCGGAAAAATCAGATCTACAAACCAAAATTCAGCAATTAAACCAAAAAATTGTGGAAACAACGGGTGAAGCAGGCGACATTCCCGCTCAAGTTGACTATGTTTTCAAATTTGTTCCGAAGGAAAATCTGACAGAGGAACAGGAAATTAGCCGAAACTTGCTCACATTTTCCAGCCTTTTAAAGGATGCATATGTTATTACAGTGGACAGTATGCCGGTGACAACGGTTGCTTCTCTTTCTGACGCAGCCGCGAGCTTTGATACCGTAAAAGAACAGTATAAAGATGGGCAGAGCGATGTTTCTGTGGAAATACTCAATGAGATTAAAGTGGAGTCCGATATCGTGCCTGTTTCCGATATTTCCTCCGTTTCCGCTGCCGCACAGTCCCTAAACGCGCAAAAATCCGTTGATGTAGACTACATTGTACAATCAGATGATTCTCTTTGGAGTTTGGCTAGAGAAAATGACCTATCCATTGAAGATATTAAGGAATTGAATCCCGGGCTGGAGGAAACATTGGCGGACGGCAGTGTTATTCACTTAATACAGCAGCAGCCGATTTTAGATGTAAAAACAGTACAAAACACCTCTTATCAAGAAGCCGTTACACCGCCGGTAAATGAAATTGAGGACAATAACTTATATGAAGGTACCACGCAGGTTGTAGACCCGGGCTGCGAAGGAGTGAAAATGGTCAATGCCCAAATTATCAAAATAAACGGGCAGGAAGTGGATCGCATGGTTGTCTCGGAATCTGTTATATCCGCACCTACACCTTCTTCCGTTATCGTAGGTACGCGGCCTGTGCCAACGGGAATTGGCAGCGGTGAATTTGAGCG
>CBCTHD010000451.1:0-2408 GCA_965146615.1 uncultured Clostridia bacterium | reverse complement strand
GTGAAGAATACAAAGAGGAAGAAAGGCAGAATATTGAAAATTCAGGGTTGAGCGCCGATGACTATACATAACAATGGTATGGTCAGAGATTTGAGGATACCCAAATAAACGGCAAGTGGCCGCTTGTAACGGATTTGGAAGCGGATATTGCTTCCGACGGCGCATGGGATTATTTTGCATTTATCGCAGACGAGGACGGAAGCTATGAAACTTCCTCCGACCGCAAAATCTATTTCAATTTTGACGCATATAACGCGCCGGTTTGTATTACGCCGGAGGCGGGCGCATATGATGATTTGCAGTTTGTATACAGCGGCGAAGAACTCATCATGACATTTAAGTCAACCCAAGATACGGAGGGCGAAGACGGCGAGATAATCAGTACGGGCGGTATTTCATACATCAATCTCTCTGAGGTATTTGAAAAGCAGGGATATACAGCCGTAAAGCAGGCGGACGGAACATATCAGATGAAGCTGACAGAATCGGAAGAAGATGCCGAGTGGGGCTATTATACACCGGAGACTGCGCTTGTTATGAACGGCGTTGTGCAGAAGTATGAGGTATTCGCAGACCGCGGCGGACGTGTTTATCTGATGTGGACGGATAACACATTAAATGATGATGGAACCGGCAGTATCCAGATTTACGCGTCGGTTTATAATGGCAAGGCGAATTGGGTGCAAGGTATTGACCAAACATCAGGATATTACGGTGCAAGATGGAGCCATCCGGTCATGCTTACCTCTCCGATGCAGGGTAGTTATGATACATTTACTGCTCAGAGCATTACCGGCGATGGCATTGCATTTGCAGCAAAGAGAACAAACCTTTCCGATGAAACGGAAATGGTATTCCATTTAAGAGCGCCGCACGCGGTATTCACCTTCAACGAAGATTTGCTGAGCACCCAATATGCATACATAGGCGTTCCTGTAAGCATTCAGGCGGAGATTACAAATGTGGGCTTAAAGGGACAAAAAACGAGAAACGACTCGGAAAGCGGGCAAAATACATGGGTAGCTCTGCCGGGCGTATATCAAATTAAGATAGAACGCCTGGTTGACGGAAATGCTGTTGAAACCTTATCGGAAAGCGAAGTAGACACCATTTGGAATGTGGGCGATACCATCTATGCGAATTGCGAATGGACGCCCGAGGAGCTTCCCGACAATATGGATTTGCGTGTCAGCGTAACGGATAAAGAAACGGGAGAAGAGATTTGCAGCGAGCTTATTCCGGTGGTGAAAGCGGCGGAAGTCGAGCTTGGACAGGTAGACGCAACAAGTGAAGCAAAGAACGAGGCGGTCGTTTCGTTTGACGTTCTGAACAAAGGAAATATCCCGGCAGAACTGACCGCGGTCATTTCCATCATTACCGGAGAAAATGAGAAAACAGAGCTTACCCGTGCGGAAATCGGCGAAGTCGCTGCGGCGGAATCAAAATCTCAGGAGATTTATGTGCCGATAGACGAAAAGTATCAAACGATAGACGCGGAAGGCGGAAACGGTAGCTTTAAACTTCAGATTGATATTGTAAACGGTGACGAAACTGTATACAGCACACCGGCAAGCGGCGCTGTTTTATACAGCCCCGAGGCAATTGCGGATGTAAAGGAAATCGAGTCTTTATCCGTGGAGCAAACAAGCCTCAGCCTGAAAAAAGACGAAAAAGCACAAATAAACGCCGCATTAGCGCCTGCGTCCGCCGCAGAGAACAATAAGGTGATTTATGTAAGCTCGGACGAAAACGTTGCGACCGTAAATCAAAACGGAGAGATTACCGCAGTCGGAAAGGGCAGCGCGACCATTACGGCGTATGCGGTTTCCAAGATGGAATTTTCATCGGTACAGCCTGACGGTTCGACAAAACTCTTGAATGTAAAAGACTTTATTCCTGACAGTATGGTAAAATCGCAGGAAATTAAAGTCAACGTTTCCGGCGGTTCAGGCAGCACAGGAGGCGGTGGAGGTGGAACATCCTCCTATACCGTTACCTTTGACAGCCGGGGCGGAAGCAAGATAGACAGCATCCGCATTAGCAGAAACTCTACAGTAAAGGAACCGGAGAACCCAACTCGTGATGGCTATACCTTTGGCGGGTGGTACACCGATAAAGAATGTACGCAAGCGTATGATTTCAGCGCAAAAGTAACACAGTCCTTTACCCTGTATGCAAAATGGACAGAAGGGACGACTGAGCCGTCCGACCGGAAGAATCAGTTTACCGATGTAAAAGATACCGACTGGTTCTACGGTGATGTGCAGTATGCACACGAGAACAATCTGTTTGAGGGGATCTCGGATACGGAATTCGGTCCGAACAACCCGATGACAAGAGCAATGCTGGTAACAGTACTCTACCGCGCAGAGGGTGAACCGAGCTTGGAAGATGAAATTTTAGGATAC
>CBCTHD010000450.1:0-2412 GCA_965146615.1 uncultured Clostridia bacterium | reverse complement strand
AACAAGATTATAGCACAGAAACGAATTCGTGTCAATCTGTTTTACAATTTTTTTATGGTAGACACAACGGTCGCTAAAGGGTACGAGTATAAAGCGGGAATTTTAGATGCGGAATGGTTTCAGTGAAACGGACAACAAAAGTGGGAACCATGTAAAACTGGTTCCCACTAAAAGAATTAAGATTTTGTCATATGTCCGGTTTTAAGCGCACGCGTGGCGTTTAAAATTGCAATAATGGAGACGCCGACGTCCGCAAAAACTGCTTCCCACATATTTGCCATACCAAATGCACCAAGAAGCAAAACCAAGAGTTTAACCCCCAATGCAAAGTCAATATTTTGGTGAACAATACGCAGCGTTTTTTTAGAGATTTGCATTGCGATTGCAATTTTGGACGGTTTATCGTCCATAAGCACCACATCTGCGGCTTCAATGGCAGCATCAGACCCCAATGCGCCCATTGCTATACCAATATCCGCACGGGAGAGGACCGGAGCATCGTTGATACCATCGCCGACAAAAGCCAGTTTGCCCCGCGGCGTTTTTTCCCCCAGCAGTTTTTCCACTTGTTCTACTTTATCCGCCGGAAGGAGCTCCGTATAAACGGTATCAAGATTCAACTGCTGAGCGACTTGCTCGCCGACAGCTTTCGCATCGCCGGTTAGCATGACAGTTTTACGAACGCCTTGTTCTTTCAGTGCACGGATAGCCTCTGCTGCATCTGCTTTGACTTCATCAGAAATCACAATATGTCCGGCATAACGATTGTCAACTGCTACATGGACGATAGTACCGGTGTGGTGACAATTGTGCCACGAAACGTTTATTTCATTCATTAGTTTATCATTGCCGGCGTGGACTGCGCGTCCGTCTACCACGGCGCGAACGCCGCGTCCTGACAATTCTTCCGTATTGGAAACGCGGCTGGTATCAAGTTGCTGCCGGTATGCCGCTTTGAGTGACAGGGAAATGGGGTGGTCGCTGTAGCTCTCTGCAAGTGCAGCAAACTCCAAAAGCTGTTCCTTGGAGATTTCGTTTGGATGGACTGCTGTCACACGGAAGGTACCGTGCGTCAATGTTCCGGTTTTGTCAAATACAATCAATTCCGTCTGTGCCAGCGCTTCCAGATAATTGCTGCCTTTTACTAAGATACCGCATTTTGAAGCGCCGCCAATACCGCCGAAAAAACTTAAAGGAACAGAAATCACCAAGGCACACGGGCAGGAGATAACTAAGAAGATGAGCGCGCGTTGTATCCAGTCGCTCCACCCACCGCCGAGAATGAGCGGAGGTAAAACAGCAAGAAGCGCGGCACAAATTACCACAACCGGCGTGTAATACCGGGCAAATTTTGTAATGAAATTCTCGCTTCTGGCTTTTTTGCTGCTGGAGTTTTCCACCAAATCCAAAATTTTAGAGACGGTAGATTCGCCAAAGGCGCGACTTACCTGTACGCGCAGCAGGCCGCTTTGGTTGATACAGCCGCTGATAACGGCATCGCCGGGCTGTACATCTCGTGGCAAGGATTCACCCGTCAGAGCAGATGTGTTCAGGGAGGAAAAACCCTCCAATACTACGCCGTCCAATGGCACTTTTTCACCGGCTTTGACAACAATGGTATCGCCCACTGCAATTTCTTCCGGATCCACCTGTTTTAGTTCGCCGTCAACTTCTATATTTGCATAATCGGGGCGAATATCCATCAAAGCAGTAATGGATTTTCGCGAACGCCCTACCGCATAACTTTGGAACAATTCTCCCACTTGATAAAACAACATAACGGCAACGCCTTCCGGGTATTCTCCTAAAAAGAACGCACCGACTGTCGCAATACCCATGAGAAAATTTTCGTCAAAAATCTGTCCATGTGCGATGTTGCGTACAGCGCGCCACAAAACGTCCCAACCGATAACCGCATAAGGAACCAAGAATAATAGCAGGCGTATTAGGCCCTCTGCCGGAATGCACATCGCAGCCAGAAATAACACCGCACTGGCAATAATGCGAATGAGAACCCGTTTTTGTTTTTTACTCATAAAAACACCTCGCTTTTGGAAAGCACTATAGGACAATCGTGCAGTCCGGCTCCACTTTCCGACATGTCTTGACGACTTTTTTTATAATTTCATCGAAATAGGTTTCATCTGCCTCCAGTGTCAGTCTTTGAGACATAAAGTTCACGGTAGCGTCCTGTACGCCGTCAATTTTTTTGATTGCCGCTTCCATTTTTGCTGCACAGTTTGCACAATCTAAGTCTATCATTTTAAACTGTTTTTTCATATAATATATCCTCCTCAAATTAAAAATTTATTCTGAAATGTGTTCCATACCTTGGTTAATAATTGTGTTGACATGGTCATCTGCCAGGGAATAGAACACTGTTTTTCCTTCCCGGCGATATTTGACAAGTTT
>CBCTHD010000449.1:0-2415 GCA_965146615.1 uncultured Clostridia bacterium | reverse complement strand
AAAGAAATTATTATCCGAAACAGCTAATAGATACTTCAATACTTTTTTCGAATTTAGCTTATACAGCTTACAATTTGTATATATCAAAAGGTAAACACCTCTTTATTTTTTAAGTGTGCTGGTATTAGTAGTTCTCTGCTAAGCTAATTAACAAACGGATAACATTAGCACGCAGTTCAGGACTACAAAATGATATAACCAGTGTCAGGCATACGATGACAATTAAAATTGTCACAACGGATTTGCCATCAAGAGAAATTTTATTACCACTAAAAATATTAATGGTAATTGGGGTTTTATCCGCTTTCTTCATGGTATTTCACCTCCTTGTTATTATTGGCCTCAAACCATAAGGCTTGAGGACTCCCCAATCCGCCAATAACAAAGAGATAATAGCCGTATACCAATAACACCAGCACATTCCAACTCCCCATAATATAGTTGAGAGTCTTTCTACACCGACATATCATTCCATATTCACAATCATGATGACTATGTAGCTCAGATAGTCCGACAGTTAGTGTGAGAGTGGATAGGATATGTGCGCCAGAGTAAAATACATCCATGCTTTACAAGCACGATGCCGCCCATGTCTCCATGAGCCACAAGGGAGTAAATCTGACTATTTACTACACTGGTAAAAATATTATATCACAAATTGGTGAAATTTTCAAGTGCAATAATTATTTTATTAAGTAATTATGACACTGAAAAGGCACTTCGGGACAGACTATCCCGAAGTGCCTTTTGCATCATTTGTCTTTATTCTCTTGTTCTTTTTTCCATTCCTCAAATTCCCGTTTGCCCTCTTCGCTCTCAAAAAACTTCTGTATCTCAGGAAGTAGGCAGCGAGCAAGGGCTTCAACCTCGTGTTCAGGGATACCCGTTCCATAGTCCTTCCGTTTCTTAGCCATGCTGATCATTCACTATATATCCAAATTTAAGTCTCATTATCTATTTATCAATCCTCCCATTCCGGCCTTGCTGTTTTTGCATTACCTGTAATTCTTTTCGTAAATCGTTAGGTATGGAATCCATGAAACGGCGTAGTTCCGTCACTTCGCTTTGCAACTTGCCGATCTCAAGCTGTGTCTTGATTCTATTTCCACTCCCGTCCTTTGTTTTTTCGGCAAGATCGGCATTTTCTTTTTCCAGCAAGTCTATGCTTTTTTGATATTTCCGCAGCTGCCCTTCAAACTTTTCCATCTTGGGAAACCACTTTTTAAGCATTTTTAGTACATTGTCACGCTTTTTGCCTGCATTGAGCGGATTGATTCCCGCCAATTCGTTATCAATCAATGCCGCTTGTTTGGACAGGCTCACACTCTGCTTAAATAACCATGTGGGAATATGTTTGCGTCCTGTATCAAAAGCTGATTCACCTCTTGCTAAGTCAGGGTACTTCTTAACCATATGCGCGTGAAATTCATCTTGCCATTTGGATAACTGGGCGCGGTTGCCAAGTATATCTTTTGCGGATAGTCGCCCATCCTCTGTAATCGGCGTAAAGCAAAGGTGCAAATGCGGCGTTTTCTCGTCCATATGCACTACCGCCGAAAAGAGATTATCTTTTCCTATCTTCTGTGAGATAAAGTCAACGGCTGTCTTGAAAAATTCCTGATTTCGCCCTGCCTTTTTCCTTTGAAAAAGTCGGGACTGGCTGTTATGAGTGTGTCGACAAACATTGTGCTGTCTTTGCGTGTTCTGCACCCTGCCGCTTTGATTCGTTCATCCACTTCCAGACGGTAATATTTTGTTGGCTGAATGATATGAAAATTGTACTTGCTCTTTTCAATATTAATATTAGGATTGCTGGCATATTTCTCTTTCTGTCGTTCATGGTGCGCTTCCAGCGCACGACACGAACCACTTTTATGTTTCTCAAACCGTAATATTGCGTATTGTGGCATTATTAGTCCTCCTGTTGGTGACGGTTAGAGGGCTGTTTTCCGGGTAGGAAGTACAAACATACCGTCCACCCCGGAACGCTGCCCGCAAACCCTTGTGGAATGGGGCTTTCCTCGCCTCTATTTGTCCGCATTGTCCCGCCGCTTCCTGTCACTGGCATTTTTCTGCCGCCGATGTGACCGCCGGGCGCAGGTCACACAGTATTTCGCCCGGTTGGAGCCGGGTGCAAACGCCGCGCCGCATTCGACACACCGTTTCACACCTTGCCCCATAATCTCCGCATATAGCGCTTTGTCTGTGGGAAGTACGGCGTTTACAAACCATTTGCAAATCAGAGAGTAGGAAATACTTTGAACACAGACGCATTCCGCTCCATCGTCGAGAGCGATACAGTTTCCGTTATCATAGTTACAGCAGATTTTTCGTATCAGGGCGTTGGCCTTGCGGCGCTGCCCCGGTGTCATTTGTTTTGCCATTACTTGTCATCCATTTTTGTGTTTTCGTCGG
>CBCTHD010000448.1:0-2422 GCA_965146615.1 uncultured Clostridia bacterium | reverse complement strand
TGGACGGCGATGGGAATGTGACGAACCGTATTATTCAATCGCAGTCACAGGCGGACCGGGCAATCTTTCAGCTGGAATTTCAGAATGTGCAGCCGGCGACAGAACAGGACAAAATACGGGTATATATCTGGGACGGTACGGCGGACATGACACCGCTGACGCAGGTGCAGGAGCTGCGGTCAACCAGCGAGGTGATAGACGAAGTGGCGCTGGATATGCAAACCATCCGCGCACGGATTCAGGCGGATGTCGGTCTCTATTCCACGACGGCAAACCCGCAAAGTTTGTTGAACAAATTGGGCAGTGACGGCAAGTTCACAGACATTGACTATACGTCGCACAGCCAAACGACGTGGGCTGTTTCCAATGCGCTGACAAATGTCACGACGATGCTCAAGGCGTATTATTCCGAGGGAAATCGCTGGTACCAAAACAGCGAATTATTTGAAAAATGTGAATTGGTGTTGCGCGACTGGGCGGAAAATAAAGACAATTATTACAGCACGAACTGGTGGTATCAGACGATTGATATACCCAAAAAGATGTCAACCGTTTTACTTTATCCCCTGCCAGAGGACGCCGACTATTTGCCGGCATTACAGGAAGAGGCAAAAGAGGGACTGCCGGAAATTGACAAAAGCACATTACATAAGGTGCCCGCCGGCAGCAAGATTGACGCGGGCGGCAATATGACGGACGGGCTGCAAACTGCAATCAAAATCGCTGCTGCGACAAATGATGCGGATGTGATGGAAAATATTGTTCGGTATTTGCTGGACAATGAGCTATCCATATTCGACAACGCAAATGGCGGAGAAGGCATCATGGCAGACGGCTCTTTGCATCAGCATGGCGCCCTGTTTTACAACGGCAGCTACGGCAGTGTATTTTGCTCCGGCGTGAACATGCTGCTGGAATACCTGGCGGATACGCGGTTTATGGTGTCCGACCGCGCGCTTAATACCTATGCGGATTTTATTTTAGACGGACATTCCTGGATGTTCCGCGGCAATGGATCGGATTTTGCCTGCTATGGACGTGCCATTTCCCGCTCCGGCGGTGTGAACAGTTCCATTCGTTCCAATTCGCTTGAAGCGGTGAATGTGTTGCTGACATTGCCGGGAGTGGAGCGGCGGCAGGAGTTGCTGTCACTGAAAAATACACGGCTGGATGGAACGGATTACGGATTTAACGGTGCAAAGCATTTCTGGACCTCAGATTATACCGCTGTGCACCGGGATGATTTTTACATCGGTATTCGTAACAGTTCAAACCGTAACAAAAATACAGAGTATATGAATGGTGAGAACAGCAAAGGGTATTATATCGCGGACGGCGCGACGGTGATTATGAAGACCGGCAGGGAGTATTATGACATTTTTCCGTGTTGGGACTGGAGCAAAATTCCCGGCACGACCACGGCGTACCTGCCGTTTGCAAGTATTCCGTCGCCATCCGCAGAATACGGTGCAAGACAATTTGTCGGTGGCGTCACCAATGGGCTGTATGCTGTCACCGCTATGGATTATTCCCACAATGGCGTAACGGCAAAAAAGGCCAATTTTGTATTTGACGATGGATTTACTGCGCTTGGCGCAGGCATTACCGGTACAGGAACCAATGTGGTTTATACCACGCTGAATCAATGCCTGCTCAATGGCAATGTACAGTATTCCAATAATGGCACGACTGCCCAGACGCTTTCACAATCGTCCGAACAGACGGTGACAGACGTTTCCTGGGTACTGCATGATGGCGTGGGATATTATTTCCCACAAAAAAGCGATGTTGTGATTAGCAACAGCACGAGAATCGGAACCTGGCGGTCCATCAATTCTTCCCAAGGCTCTACTACTGTCACAAAGGATATTTTTGCCCTGTCCGTGAATCATGGGACGCAGCCGCAGGATGACACCTATGCATATACTGTATTGCCCTCTGCGGAGGCGAGTGATTTGACGGCTTACCAGCAGAATCCCGATATGATAGAGGTTTCCAATAATGAGAAATGTTCAGCGGTATGGTCCAAAAAGGCCAACAGCGCCGGCATCGTCTTTTGGAGCCAGGGTATTTCGAATTACAAAGAAAGCGTCACCATTCCGGCGTCGGTAACGGGACTGGACAGCGATTTGACCGTGACGGCGGAAAAAGACCCCTGCCTGATTCTGCTCACAAAGAAAGGCAACCAGTGGGAACTGAGCGTATCCAATCCGAAAAATGATACGCTGGCAAGCACTGTCATTTCCATTGACCGGGAGCTGTCCGGAGACGGCGCAACAGCAGAGAACGGCAAAACCACCATTACGATAGACTTGCCGCAAGGTCTGGAGGCCGGTTCAACCACAACGGTCATACTAACGGAAGTGCAATAAAAAAGCAGTTTGCTGCCGAAGAAATGGGGAACCACCCCTCCTGCAAAGAA
>CBCTHD010000447.1:0-2423 GCA_965146615.1 uncultured Clostridia bacterium | reverse complement strand
CAGTTCTAAAGTAATATGCCCTAAACGACAATCACGAAATTCGTTTAACACGATATTCGCGCCGCGGAAAGTATCAAACGCGCCGCCGGAAATCAAAAATCCGCGGTTTTTGCAGATATTTTCCAGCAATTCATACCCGCTTTTTTTCGTTATATCAGAGAGCTTATACCGCTCACAAAGCGCGTTTGGATAATTACTGCGCAAAAATTCCAACAAAATACAGCACAAATGCTCAACATCTAAAATTTCGTCGCGGATTGCACCGGTAAATGCTAATTTAACCGCCACATCATCACTGTCAAATTTGGGCCAGAGAATGCCCGGCATGTCAAGCAGTTCAATGCCGTTATCCAGGCGAACCCACTGTTTTCCCTTGGTAACGCCGGGGCGGTCGCCCGTCTTGGTACCGGCGCGTCCGGCAATTTTATTGATAAAGGAAGATTTTCCGACGTTGGGAATCCCGCAGACCATGATTTTCAGGTTGCGGTGGATGCCGCGCGCTTTATCTTTTTCAATCTTTTCCGCCAGCACTTTTTTAGCATAGTCCCCAATTTTAGAAATGCCTTTGCCGGTAGAAGCGCTGACCTCCAGTGCAGTGATCCCCTGTGCTTCAAAGTAGGAAATCCATTTGGCATTCGCGGCGTTGTCCGCCATATCCGATTTATTTAAAATCACCAGCCGCGGCTTGTTCCCCAGAATTTTGTCAATTTCAGGATTGCGCGATGAAAGCGGCAAACGCGCGTCAACCAATTCCGCAGCAAGGTCAGTGATTTTGAGATGCTCAGCCATGAGACGACGTGTTTTTGCCATGTGTCCCGGAAACCATTGCAGATTCATTTCAACCAGTCCTTTCTTTCCAATATCAGTATGGCAAAACTTTGCCATATCATACAAAAAAAGCCGCTGTTTTCGCGGAACAGTACCAGCAAAAGCAGCAGCCTATCAAATCATTTTTCGTCAGTCGTAGCAGCGTCATCTGTATAAAGTGAGCCCCAGTCGCTAAATGGCCAAAACCGGAACGACGCTTTACCAATGATAGAATCATAAGAAACCATACCGACTTCTTGAAACCGGCTATCTTTACTGTGGTTTCGGTTGTCACCCATAACAAAAACATGGTCCTCCGGCACCACTGCCGGGAAGGAAACGGTTCCAAAGGAGCGAATATGTTCCTTGATATAAGGTTCCTCTATAATTTCGCCGTTTATTAGGACATCACCATTTTCTTTGTTGATATCAATGGTGTCTCCGGGCATTGCTATTACACGTTTCACATAAGGATGTTCAGGGTCACAATCGGGACGAAAAATAATAATATCCCCCTTTTCTGGCGTATATGCAAGGCGTGTTACGATTAAACGGTCGCTGTCGTGCAGTGTTGGCTCCATGGATTCTCCATCTACATTGACAAGCGTAAATACAAAGGTGCGGATTGCCATAGCAATAACAATGGCAACGACAATTGCCTGCACCCATTCAAAAATTTCTTTTCCAAGGCTAAAGCTGGCCACCGGCTCATCTCCTTTTTCCTGCACCACAGGAGAACCGTCTGACTCTACAAATGTATCGTCTGCGGGCGCTTGGTCCACAGGTGTGGGACTGGCATCATCAGAAGAAGTGCCGCCATCTTCCAGAGATTCCTCCAGCAGGTCAAAATCAGGAGTTTCCTCCGGCGCTGCTTCTGGTTCGGGTGTGGTAGTTGATTTATTTTGTTCATCCATAGTACCGACCTCCTGTTGATGAAAATAATCGTTTTGACCGAATGAAAAAGATGACAAATGTGAAAATATGGCTTTGCTTATTGCAAAAGAAGACTCTTTTGCAAAAACAAAACCACATACATTTCCACTTGACAGACCAGATTAACCTAATTTTTCTTTTACTTTAGCCGCTTTACCAACACGGTCACGTAAGTAATACAGACGTGCACGGCGCACTTTACCGCGTCTTACAACATCAACGTCTACCACGTTGGGGGAATGCAGCGGGAAGGTTTTTTCAACGCCGACGCCATAGGACAGGCGGCGAACCGTAAAGGTTTCGGAGATTCCGCCATTTTTCTTGCGGATGACTGTACCTTCAAACATCTGAATTCTTTCGCGGTTTCCTTCTTTAATCCGGTTATGGACACGAACGGTATCCCCAATGTTAAATTGAGGAACTTCTTTTTTTAACTGTTCGTTCCCAATCGCTTTTACGATTTCCAACATTTTTTCATTCTCCTTATCTTCGAGATGTTCATGTGCGACACGCGCGCAGAGGACCATCCGTAATTATGCCTTACTATTATATCATAGGGAAAACGAAAATGCAAGCATTTTTTTTAAGTAACAGGAAAAAGATGAGAAATTGTTGAAAAAACGTTTTCCGCGCGGCTGCAAAAAAGGGAACGGTACACAGACCGTTCCCTTTTTTGCAAGAAT
>CBCTHD010000446.1:0-2424 GCA_965146615.1 uncultured Clostridia bacterium | reverse complement strand
TATTATCTCTACCCCATTCCTTTCACATATTGTCCTCAATATCTTTCCTATTTCTGTCCTATATTTTCCATATATTATTTGTCTCCAAATTTTATATAATCTTAATTCCCATATCGCTCATTACAGAATACACGGTATAAATAAGAGGGAGCGAGAGTCTTATTAAGGGGTAACAAGAATTGCCGTATATTCTGAAATCAGCGATATATTTTTGTATAAAGTTATTTTGACAGTTTGTCAAGCATTTCCCATAATCCGCAAATGTACGCTGCACCAAGCGCCCTGTCATAAAGTCCGTAACCGGGCATTGCTTTTTCACCCCACAGCATTCTGCCATGATCGGGGCGGATAACTCCGTCAAAACCCGTATCGTAAAGTGCCTTTACAATCTGCATTAAATCAAGCGATCCGTCTGCGCTTAAATGACACGCCTCCTCGAATTTTCCTGGTGCGGTATGCTTTATATTTCTTATGTGTGCAAAATGAAGTCGTCCTTTAAGCGACTTTATTATATCCACAATATCGTTATCGGGATTTGAGCCGAGAGAACCTGTACACAGCGTTACGCCGTTGCAGACACTAGGAACTTCCTCACACATTCTCAAAAGCCCCTCTTTTGACGTTATAATTCTCGACAGCTTGAACACGCTCCATGCGGGGTCGTCAGGGTGAATTGCCATTTTTATTCCGTACTTTTCACAGATCGGCATAATTGCCTTTAAGAAATACACGAGATTATTGAATAGCTTCTCAGCATCCACATCTGCATATGCCTCAAACAGTTCTTTAATTTTTGACAGTCTTTCAGGCTCCCAGCCGGGCATCACATAGCTGTTTGAATTTTTATCCATGCTCTCAAACAATGTGTTAGGGTCAATCTTGTCTACCTCGCTCTGGTCATACGCAAGCACGTTTGAACCGTCCTCACGCGGCTTTGCTAAATCCGAACGCGTCCAATCAAACACAGGCATGAAGTTATAGCAAACAAGGTCTATTCCCTCTTCTCCGAGATTTTCAAGCGTTTTTATGTAATTTTCTATGTACATATCGCGGTCAGACGAGCCGATTTTAATTGAATCGTGGATATTTACGCTCTCAATTCCTGAAAGCTCCATACCACCGTCGGAAAGCTCCTTTTTAACGCTTTAATTTCGTCTCTCGTCCAAAGTTCTCCTGCCTGCTTGTAGTAAAGAGTAGAGATAATCCCTTCAACATAGCGTATCTGTCTTAATTGTTCCAGAGTAACGCTGTCATAATTTTTGCCGTAATAGCGCATTGTCATTTTCATAGCCGCTTACCGTCCTTTATATATTTTTTAATGTGTTTCGGATTGCTCCCGTTCCCGTGAGCATTGATTTCAAATTATTCTCTATCTTTTCTGCAATTCCCGCTTCATATAAATCAACTCCGAATATAGATTTATCAGATAAAATATTTTTTAATTTACCGTTTATGCTATCGGGATTTCCAAGTTTTACTCCCGATAACTTTCCGCTTAATTCATCAAGTCTTGGGTCGGTGCTTCTTTCAAATTCTTTGCCACTATCGTCAATGCCGATAAGATATCTTAACCAGCCTGCTATTGCCATAGGAATTGCGTTTAATTCTTTTGTATCAAGGTTGCTTAATTTCATATATGATTTAATCGTTTCGCCGTAGCGTATTCCGACCTTCTGTGATGTATCCGTTGCAATCCTCTGCGGCGCGTCGGGAATGTTCGGGTTGGGTAATCTTTCTTCAATGACCTCTTTTACAAACTCCTGCGGATTTATTATTTCAGGATTTATAACAACCTTCATCCCCTCGTCCGCAATCATATTTACAAGATTTGTAAGCTCGCTGTCCTGCATTTCCTCCCATATCGCGTCATATCCCAAAAGGCATCCGAACACAGCCAACGCTGTATGCAATGGATTTAAGCAGGTTGTAACCTTCATTGTTTCGGATTTATTTACAATTTCACGCGTAGTCATATATACGCCTGCTTCCTGAAGCTTTGGTCTTCCATTCGGGAAACTGTCCTCAACAACGAGATACTGCGGTATTTCCGCGTTTACAAACGGAGCTATATATGTATTCTTTGATGTTACAACAGGCTCCATATCCAAAACGCCTATTTTATTGAGTTCATTTTTAACTTTATCTGACGGACGCGGTGTTATTTTATCTATCATACTCCACGGGAATGTAACTCTTTCTTTAAGATAATCAAGAAATTCTTTTTCAGCCTTGTCGTTTTTTACCCATGCTTCGGTAATAGTCATAACACTCTTTTGAATCTTTTCTCCGTTATGCGAGCAGTTATCCATACTGACAACAGCAAGCGGACATTTTCCTGCCTTAAAGCGCTCATAAAGCATATATGCGGTAACACTCATAGCGTGCTTCGGCTCTTTCGGCCATTTTCTATATCCGTTTTTACTA
>CBCTHD010000445.1:0-2424 GCA_965146615.1 uncultured Clostridia bacterium | reverse complement strand
GTCTTACCATTTTCATTTTTGAAAACAATGTTGGAACCGTACTGTCTCTCCAGCGGTACAATATCCATTGCATTATAAATGATTTGCGCAATTTCACTCCGTGTAAGCGTTTCCCCGTCTGGGCTTATTTGTTTATACAGCCCAAGTGTTCCCGCTACTGTGGTGTATCCCTGCGGGTATCCCCCCATTTCCTGCGCCGGCACATCATAACCCAAAATATGTATCATAACTTTGATAACTTCATTTAAAAGGATTGGGTTTTCCGGCGAAAACAAATTGTCCCCGGTTCCATTGATTAATCCCAAATCTTCCGCATATTTCACATATCCACTCGCCCAGTAATCACTCTGTACATCGCTAAACGACGTATCCTGCTGCTGAGCAGATGCGTCGTCTATTCTAAGCAGTCGGGTCGCTATGGTAATAAATTCTGCACGTGTCACAGTACCTTCCCAATCGAAATCTCCATTTTCATCCCCTTGCATAATTCCCAGTCCCGAAACAAGTAATTCTGCTCTAGTCTCAGTCGATGCATATGCAACGGGCCCAATAAGCATCATTATTGCGAGTAAAAAACAAATTCCCTTTTTCATTTTTATCTCTCCTTTACTTAGATTACCCTTGCAGCACCCTCTTATTCCCCCCTCCCTGTTTCTCCGTCGCCACATGGATATTCTCTATATTGCTCATACTATTATTATAATTTGGATTCATTTCTTTGTAAATGGACAGTTTTTAACATGGAGGGACATCTTCACATGCTATTTTAGCAAATCTCTTTGATTAGCGGCACATCAAGGCTTGTCCCGAGTATGATTTCTCTTTAAATCAATGTTTCCGTTTTCCTTAGTGTCCGCTATATTTGTTTTTAACCGCGTTCCGATACATAGGAACGCGAGATACCCAAATCGCTGGCAATTTCATTTTGTGTTTTTGCATTTTGATTGTCCAGCCCATAGCGCCATATTAAAATCTGCTGCTCCCGTTTATGTAGAACCTCTTTCATTTTTTGGTACATCTTCCGAATCCGCAGTTTCACATCCACTTCTTCAATTACATCTTCGGTATCATCCCAAACGACGTCAAACAACGTGATGTCATTTCCTTCTAAGTCCGTCCCAACACACTCATTTAATGAAATTTCATTATTATAGCGTTTTTGAGAACGCAGATACATGAGTATTTCATTTGCACTGCACCCGCTGTGGAAACAATTCTGCCAAACTGCTTGTAAAACAACTGCAAACTTGCTATAATAGAAATAAGAAAACATATTAAATCTACAATTGAAATGAGGCGACCTAATTATGTATGATGAAATTGAAAAAGCGTCAAAAGCTGCCATAACCCAACTGTTAACCGCGGCACATTTACATCCCAAGGATCTGCTGGTTGTAGGCTGTTCCTCCAGTGAAATCGGCGGGCAAAAAATTGGCTCCTGTTCCAGCGTGGAATTAGGGAAAGCTGTTTTTTCGGGAATCTATTCTGTGATACAGGAACACGGTATTTTTCTTGCGGCACAATGCTGTGAACATCTGAACCGCGCCTTGATAGTAGAAAAAGAGGCGGCAGCTTATTATGGATACCCAATTGTCAATGTTGTACCGCAGCCTAAGGCTGGCGGTTCTTTTGCCACTACTGCTTTTCACGCATTTTCCGCTCCCGTCGCCGTAGAGCGGATTGAAGCGCAGGCCGGAATGGACATTGGCGATACGCTGATTGGTATGCATCTTGCACCGGTTGCGGTACCGATCCGCCTGGATATAAAAACGATTGGGGAAGCCCGTGTGGTCTGTGCCAGAGTTCGTCCCAAATTTATCGGCGGCGACCGCGCCATGTATGATACAACTTTGCTATAAAATATGCCAGTTTATATAGGCTGATAGCCGTCTCTATGCATAAAAATAATGCATCTGCGGAAACTATTCCTGAGGTGATCATCATGGCCTATCAATTATTTGCCAGCCGCTCACCGGAAGAAATCCGGAATATGCGGAATTATTTTAAAACGCTGCCACCCTATGTACAGGAAAATTTCATGCAGTCCGGCTTGCAGCTGCACTCTGAAGAAGAAATGCGTGCTTGTGCCGAAAAACTTATGCAGCAGTCGGAACATTAGTTATGCAGCTTTTCATAAAAAAGGATACGGGATTTCTCCCGTATCCTTTTTTATGCCCGCTTCAATTCGTCTAAAATTTCATTGATTTGGTCTTGTGTCATCCAGCCCCGCGCTTTGCGGATTAACTCGTTTAATGTCATGTTTCGTGCAGCACGTATGATAGGACTGTTGATGGAGATGGGGCTCAATTTATGGAACAGCTTTCTGGTATTGGGATTTTGCAGGATTTCGCCGACAGTAATTTGTCCGTTTTTTAAGTTCATACAAACACCTCCTTATGATGATTCTATTCTATTGTATGATTC
>CBCTHD010000444.1:0-2427 GCA_965146615.1 uncultured Clostridia bacterium | reverse complement strand
GATTATTTATACAGATATTGCGACGGACGGTATGTTGCAGGGGCCAAATGCGGCGGCAATGCAGGAAATGAGCGCCGCCGTGTCCTGCGACATCATTGCGTCGGGCGGCGTGAGCTGCAAAGAAGATGTGCAGCGTCTGCAAGATACCGGTGTGGCGGGCGTTATCATTGGAAAAGCAATCTATGCAGGCCGGATTGATCTGGCGGACGTAATTCGGTCTGTGGAATAGAAAGGGGGAGGGAGAATGCTGGCAAAACGAATTATTCCCTGTCTGGACGTCCATGACGGACGGGTGGTGAAAGGGGTTAATTTCGTGAACCTGAAAGATGCGGGTGACCCGGTGGAAGTGGCGGCAGTTTACGACAAAGCGGGCGCAGATGAATTGGTCTTTCTGGACATCACGGCGTCCTCTGATGCGCGTAATATTTTGCTGGATGTCGTACGTGGCGTGGCGTCACAGGTATTTATTCCTTTTACTGTTGGAGGCGGGATACGCAGCGTGGAGGATTTTCGTGTCATTTTGAAAGAGGGCGCGGACAAAATTTCCATTAACTCTTCCGCGGTCAAAGACAAATCTTTGATTACTGACGCGGCACTGCAATTCGGCAGCCAGTGCGTAGTGGTAGCGATTGACGCGAAACGCAAAGGAGAAAGTTGGGAAGTGTATATCAACGGCGGACGGATTCCGACAGGACTGGACGCACTGGAATGGGCAAAAGAGGTAGTGCGGCTGGGCGCTGGAGAAATTCTGCTCACCAGCATGGACGCGGACGGCACGAAAGCGGGATATGATGTGGCGCTGACCCGGGCGGTTTCCGAAGCGGTGGAAGTGCCGGTGATTGCATCAGGCGGTGCGGGTGAGATGGCGCATTTTCGCGACGTGCTCACAGAAGGCAAGGCAGACGCGGCGTTGGCGGCTTCTTTGTTTCACTACAAAGAAATGGAAATAAAGGATTTGAAGCAGTATTTGAAGAATAGTACTATAGAGGTCAGAATATAAATGGAAGGAGCGATTAGTCCAATGATACTGGATACAATCAAATTTGACGACAATGGGTTAGTGCCTGCTGTGCTGCAGGACGCAAAAACCGGGCAGGTGCTGATGGTAGCGTATATGAACCGGGAGTCACTGGAAAAAACCATTTCAAGCGGGAAGGCGGTTTTTTATAGCCGCAGCCGCCAGAAACTGTGGCTCAAAGGGGAAACCTCCGGGAATTATATGAACGTGGAGGCGCTGCGGGTGGATTGCGATATGGACTGCCTGTTGCTGAAAGTTACGCCGGATGGTCCGGCCTGCCACACGGGAAAAACGAGTTGCTTCTATCGGGAACTGGACGCAGATAGGTTTATAGAAAACGAGGAGAGAGACAACAAAGCAGTTGTTTTGCAGGAAGTCTATGAAACGATTTTGGACAGAAAGAAAAATCATAAGGAGGGATCCTATACAAACTATTTGTTTGAAAAAGGGCTGGATAAAATTCTGAAAAAAGTAGGCGAAGAAGCCACGGAAGTTATCATCGGCGCAAAAAATGCAGGCAATGAAGAAGTGCGTTATGAAATTGCGGATTTGTTGTATCATTTGATGGTGCTGATGGCGGAAAAACAACTGACCTGGGATGAAGTGTTCCATGAACTGGAAAAACGCCAGGCAGTGGACCGCGGCAGCAAAGAAAAAAGAAACTGACCTTTGCCCGCGGCAGAAAGGTGAATGGCTATGCAAGAAGTATTATTATGGCTAGTAATTACGGTTGTATTGGTAATCATTGAAATTGCTTCGTTCAATTTGGTGACAATTTGGTTTGCCGGTGGCGCCTTTGTTGCAATGATAGCAGCGATGTTTCATCTTCCCATTTGGGCGCAGCTCATTTTGTTTGCGTTTGTAACATCTGTGCTGCTTGTGTCGACACGCCCGTTTGTTGTAAAATTGATGGAGAAAAAAACGCCGACAAATTCCGACCGGGTGATTGGCATGGTGGGCGTTGTCACGGAAGAAATTGATAACATTCGGGAAACCGGAGCGGTTAAGGTGGATGGAAAAGTTTGGACAGCACGGTCAAAGGACAATGTGGTGATTTCGACAGGGGAGATCGTTGATATTCATGAAATTAGCGGCGTCAAGGTGATTGTTTCCCGTAGACAGGAGGAACCAGAGGTTTCGTTGAAAACGGAAGAATAAGAAAAGGGGACCGGTGATGTGCCGGTAAATCCACAGAATTAAATTGTCGCAAATAGCGGCAGATTGGAGGAAAGGTTATGGGATACATTATATTTGGTATTTTTGTTTTAATCGTGATTTTGATTGTGGCGAACATTAAAATTGTACCGCAGGCAAATGCCTTTGTTGTGGAACGATTGGGCGCATATAAAGGCACTTGGGGCGTTGGGTTGCATTTTAAAGTGCCGTTCTTGGAAAAAATAGCAAAGACA
>CBCTHD010000443.1:0-2433 GCA_965146615.1 uncultured Clostridia bacterium | reverse complement strand
GCCAGCCGCTGCGCCCCGGTACGTAATCCTCCTACCGGCTCGCTGTGCACCACAAAAAACACCATCAAGATTACACCGGCAATCATGATGATTCCCTGCACAAAATCTGTGATAGAACTGGTAAAATAACCGCCCATACTCAAATACAACGCTGTCATGATCGCCATAAACATCATACAGTATACATAAGGAATGTGCAGCACTGTTTCAAATAGAAATCCCAAGCCCACATATACCGACGCGGTATAGGGAATCAAAAATATAAAAATAATGACAGCGGAAACAATTTTCATTTTTTCACTGTCATACCGTTTGGCAAAGTAATCCGGCATGGTTTTTGCGTCCATTTTTTGTGTCGCCAAACGTGTCTTTTTGGCAAACAACAGCCACGCAGTGAGACACCCAATCAGCGCGTTACCAATGCCAATCCAAACACTGGACAGTCCATACACCCAGCCTGATTTACCGGCATAGCCAATAAACAAAACTGCCGAAAAATAAGCCGTTCCATAAGAAAAGGCGGAAATCCACGGCCCTACGCTATTGCCTCCAAACAAAAAACCGTCCAGTGACTGAGATTTTTTCATTCCAACAATTCCGATGCTGAGCAAAATGACAACAAAAATGCCCAGCAGTATGTAACTCCATACCATTGCTATCAGTCCTTTCTTTTGCCAATAGTAAAGTACGTCCTACCTAATATCATACTATAAAATTCACAAAAAGGAAAGACCTTTTCCTGATTTTTTTACAAAATTAATGTTTTGCTAGAAAAACATATACAAAAAGGACGGATTACACCGTCCCTCAGCTGTTAATAACCCAAATGGAACCCTGTTACACCCGTCCCACAACATTGCGGTTAGACTGCGAACAAACCACTTCCACATCCGGCAGATTCATTCTGCACCAGTCTGCTAAAATATGCATTGCATACTTCTCTGTTTCATAGTGCGGCGCAATAATGACATTCAGTCCCATGTTATGCGCATTTCGCGCGCCCGAATATTTCACGTCTCCTGTGATATACACATCGCAAAGCTCCAACAGCTGCGGCGCAATAAACGAACCGCCGCCACCGCTGCAAATTGCTACACGGCGTACAATCCGATCCGCATTGCCAATCAGCTCCACGCTATCCATCTCCAATTTTCCCGCGACAAATTTTGCCAAATCACCAAGCCGCTGCGGCTGAATTTCACCGACACGCCCCAAATTTTCCTCTCCCTCAAGACTGAGCGGCTGTACCCGCTGCAATTCGTATAACTTCGCCAGATAGTCATTGGTGCCGCCTTCCGTCGCATCTAAATTGGTGTGCGCGGAAAAAATGGCAATTCCATAACGCGCTGCTGCCAGAATGCAGCGTCCCTCATATGTATCACTTGTCACCGTTTTCAGCGGCGAGAAAATCAGCGGGTGGTGTGAAACAATCATGTCCGCTCCACATTTGACCGCTTCCGCGACTACCCATTCATCCACGTCCAGCGTTGTCAATATTTTTGTCACCTGCGCGTTTTTGTCACCTACCATCAATCCCACATTATCCCATTCCTGCGCCAACGCATGTGGCGCCAATTTTTCCAAACATCCCATTACGTCCTGCACTGTTTCCATCGTTCCAGTCTCTCCTCATAACATGTTTTTATATTCTCAAAATGTCTGATTACGTTATCCCGCCCGGAACCTTCCAGTTGTTCTAACGCGCGTGACACCTGTGCAATCTTCAACGCCATATATGTGCCAAACTGTGCATCTTCAAGCAACAGTGGAGATACCAAGTAGTCTTGTTCGCTCCAATAAGGGCAGGCACCGCGTTGCGCTTTCATCACAATATAAAACTTGTTCTCCTCCCGCGCAATTTTTTCCCGCACCAGTGTAAATCCGATTTGATGTACTTTTTTGCGCACGTTTTCCAAATCCGTCATCGGCTGTAAAATCAGTGTTTTTACACTTTGCGGCACACGGTCTAAAATACGGCAAATAAGTTCACCGCCCATGCCCGCAATTACGACCGCATCCACTTCGTCCTGGCGCAAACCCTCCATACCGTCCGCCCGACACAGACGCATTTTTTCCCCCACACCATATTTCAGCGTATTTTCCCGCGCTTTATCCAGCGGACCTATATGTACATCAGACGCTACAGCATACTGGATTTTTCCCATCGTCAGTAAATAAATGGGAATAAATCCATGATCCGTGCCAATATCCGCCAGACGGCTTCCTTTATCCACCATGTCCGCAATGGTTCTCAGCCGCTCTGTCAGCGTGATTCCCATACCCATCCCCCCGCTGTAATCCTTATAGCAAAAGGGCTGCCGGCGTCTTGCCCTTGCAGTCCTTTTACAGGAATTTTATAGATAATCTTTCAGCTTTTTGCTGCGGCTGGGATGCCGCAGTTTACGCAATGCTTTCGCCTCAATTTGACGAATG
>CBCTHD010000442.1:0-2441 GCA_965146615.1 uncultured Clostridia bacterium | reverse complement strand
TATAAAGATAGGGGTGAAAGAATGGCGAAAGAAACGGTAGAACTGGTCAGTGTGGCGGAGCATGACGCGGAAGAATTGGAGAAAAACGCAAAACAGGAGGCGGTACGCAGGATAGAAGAGGCCGAAACAAAGGCGCGAGAGATGGTGCGCCAGGCAGAGGAAGCTGCGAAAGAAACCAGACGCCGGGGGCAACAACAGATGGAACAAAAGGCGGAGGAAATCCGTGAGGAGAGTCTGCGCAGCGCAGAGGCGGAAAAAGAAGACCTGCGCCGTAAGGTAGCAGAAAAACAGCAGCAGGCAGTACAGACGCTGCTGAAGGAATTTATCTGGTAAACAGCCGCACGAATAGAAGTAGAAAGGAGGCGGTCTGGTGGCTATTGTACCAATGAAGCGTGTTACAATTTATGGACTTCAAAAACAACGGAAAGCTGTCTTGGAAGCGCTGCAGCGCCGCGGTGTGCTGGACGTGCAGGATACTGATTTACAGTCCTATGGATTTGAGCGGCTGGAAACATCGGCACAGCGGGCGACGTTCGCGAAAGCGGCGGGCAATGCACAGACAGCGCTTAGCATTTTAAACCAGTACCAGCCGGAGAAGACCAGCCTGTTTGGCGCGTTGGAAGGCAGAAAAGCGGTTTCGCTGGAAACGTATAATTCCTGTGTGAAGCGGGCGGATAAAATATCGGGCGCGGCGTCGAGACTGGTAGCATTGTCCAAGGAAATGGCGGAGCTAAAAGCGGAGATAGTCCGCCGGGAAACACAAATACAAATGCTGCAGCCGTGGCTGCCATTGGATGTGCCGCTCGGGTTTTCGGGAACACGGCGTACAGCGGCGTTTGCGGGAACCTTCCCGGAAGGACGGTCGCTGGAAACCATTTTGGAGGATTATCAGCGGCAGCTGGCAAGCGAACCGGAGCCGGAGCGACTGGCGGCGGATTTCCACATCGTCAGCACGTCGCCGGAGCAGACCTGCGTGTTTGTTTTGTGTTTGCGCGGCAGCGCCGACAAGGTGGAAACCCTTTTGCGCAATATGGGGTTTGCGCGGCCGGCGGTATCCTCGGCAAGCATACCGGCGGAGCGGATCGCACGTCATGAGATGAAAATACAACGCGCAAAAGAACAGATTGCGGAAAAAGAAAAAGAAATCGCCGAATATGCGTGGGCGCGGGACGATTTAAAACTGATGATGGATTACTATACCATGCGGATTGAAAAATATGAGGTGCTGGAGAAAGTAAACCAGCAGCGGCATGTGTTTTCCGTCAGCGGGTATGTGCCAGAGCCGGAGACGGCGCAGCTAGAAGCGGATTTGACGGCAAAATTCCAAGCTGCGGTAGAGTTGGAGGAAGTTTCTGAGGAAGAAACGCCGCCGGTGTTGCTGAAAAATAACGCATTCACAGCGCCGGTGGAAAGTGTGCTGGAAACATACAGCTTACCCGGAAAAGGGGAAATTGATCCCACAACGATAATGGCAATATTCTATTATGTGTTATTTGGCATGATGCTGTCCGACGCGGCATATGGCATTTTGATGATGCTGGCGTGCGGCATTGCACTGTTGAAATTCCGCAACATGGAGTCCGGCATGAAGAAAACCTTGCAAATGTTTTTCTATTGCGGCATTTCCACGACGTTTTGGGGCGTCATGTTTGGTGGATATTTCGGAGACGCTATAACGGTGGTATCCGAGACCTTTTTCGGCAGGACGGTGGAGATTCCGCCCTTATGGTTTGCACCGGTGGACGACCCCATGCGTATGCTGATTTTCTCGTTTGCAATCGGGATTATCCATATCTTTGCAGGACTTGCCATTAAGCTGTATCAAAGCATCAAAGCGGGCGACCCGCTCGGCGGGATTTATGATACCGTTTTTTGGTATCTGCTGGTGGGCGGCGGCGTTGTGTATTTGCTGTCCATGCAGATGTTTGTAGAGATGGCGGGGCTGAACTTTATCCTGCCGCCCGTTGTGGGAACCATAGCGGCGGTTTGCGCGGGCGTTGGTGCGCTGGGCATTATCCTATTTGGCGGCAGGTCCTCCAAAAATCCTGCCAAACGCCTGGCAAAAGGGTTGTATGAGCTCTATGGCGTGACAAGTTATCTCAGCGATATTCTTTCGTATTCCAGACTGCTTGCGCTGGGACTCGCCACCGGGGTTATCGCTTCGGTCTTTAACAAGATGGGCAGCATGTTTGGCAGCGGCGTGCTCGGCTTTATTTTATTTTTGGTGGTGTTTGTCATTGGACATACGCTTAACATCGGCATCAATTTGCTGGGGGCGTATGTGCATACGAACAGGCTGCAATTTGTGGAATTTTTTGGAAAGTTTTACGACGGCGGCGGAACTAAATATGCGCCGTACGGCGTGCATACAAAGTATTACAAAATAGAGCCTGCAAATAAAAAGTCAAGTATTTTTTAGGAAAAAATGAAAAAAGATTTAT
>CBCTHD010000441.1:0-2445 GCA_965146615.1 uncultured Clostridia bacterium | reverse complement strand
CTTGACCGGTCTGCCGATTGGCGGCGGCAAAGGCGGCAGTGATTTTGATCCGAAAGGTAAATCAGATGCGGAAGTGATGCGTTTCTGCCAAAGTTTTATGACGGAATTACAGCGGTTCATCGGTGCAGACACTGACGTTCCGGCTGGCGATATTGGTGTTGGCGGCCGTGAAATCGGATATATGTACGGACAATATAAAAGACTTCGCAATGAATATACTGGTGTGCTGACAGGAAAAGGCTTGAATTATGGCGGCAGTTTGGCGCGTACGGAAGCCACTGGTTATGGTCTATGCTATTTTACGGAAGAAATGTTGCAGGATAAAGGAGATTCCTTTAAGGGCAAAACAGTTGTGATTTCCGGGTCCGGAAATGTGGCAATTTATGCGACAGAGAAAGCAACGCAATTGGGTGGTAAAGTAGTTGCACTCAGTGACTCCAACGGATATATCCATGATCCGGAAGGCATTGACTTGGATGCTGTAAAACAGATTAAAGAAGTAGAACGCAAGAGAATTAAAGAATATTTGAACTATCGTCCAAATGCAACCTATACGGAAGGCTGCGCAGGGATTTGGACGATTCCTTGTGATGTGGCACTGCCTTGCGCAACACAGAATGAGCTGGATGAGGAATCCGCAAAAACACTGGTTGCAAACGGCGTAAAAGCGGTTGCAGAAGGGGCAAACATGCCTTCGACACCGGAAGCAATTGAAGTATTCCAGTCTAATGGCGTACTGTTCGGACCTGCAAAAGCGGCAAATGCCGGTGGTGTGGCAACTTCTGCACTGGAAATGACACAGAACTCCATGCGCCTGTCTTGGTCGTTTGAAGAAGTAGACCAGAAACTGCAGGGCATTATGAAGGGCATTTACGAAAACTCCCGTGATGCGGCGAAAGAATTTGGTATGGAAGATAATTTCGTTGCAGGTGCAAACATTGCAGGTTTCTTAAAAGTTGCAGATGCGATGAAAGCACAGGGCGTTGTATAATTCAGAAAATACGTCCCAAAAGGGACTGTAGAAAAAAGTCTAAAAAATTCGAGGTTCATCCAAAGGATGGGCCTCGAATTTTTTTATAGTTCAGTATGCTCCGCCGGAGGTTCTGTTACTTCGTTCTCTTGTTTATTGGAAAGCGCCGTCTGGTAAGTCCGCTTCCGTTTGTGTTCTCGATAGTCATCGATCATGGCATTTAATTCCGCACCAACCACCAGAATGATACCAATTAAATATAGCCACATCATCAGGATAATAATTGCGCCGATAGAGCCGTATACAATAGAAATGCGCGTGGAATGCTGTACATAGATAGAGAAAATATAGGTCAGCGCAAACCAGCATATGACGGAAAAGACGGTGCCCGGCAGAATGGATACAATGCGCAGCTTTTTATTGGGAATGACATAATACATCAGCGCTAAAACGCTTACCAAACTTGCCAGAATAATTCCCAAACGCAGCAGGTTCCATAAACGTACAGGGATAAATTCAAACCCCAGTTTCACATTGACCCAGCCCATGAATTCCTGTCCCAATGTCATTAAAACGATTGTCAAGGGTATGATAATACATAGCAGCAGCATAAAGGAAATCGATATGATAAAATTTTGTATGAAATTGCGCTGCTTGCGGATATGATACGCTTTATTGATGGCGTCGATGAGACTTGTGACCGCCGCAGAAGCAGAAAACAAGCCAAGCACTAAGCCAAACCATATTAAACTTGTATTGGGTAACTGTTGCAAATAAGTGCTGTAGGATGCAAGGATATCAACAATCTGGGTAGGTAAAAAAGGAGTTAACCATTCGTAAATAGAGGCTTCCGGTATGTGCAGTACACCAATCAGGGCATTGACAGACATAATAAAAGGAAAAATGGCAAGCACAAAGAAATAGGCGAGCTGTCCACCCGCTTGCGCGATAGAATGTCTGGAATATCGTTCTATGCTGTTGCGGACCATAAACGACCAAAAAGTATCTTTACGAAGCCAATTCATCACAAACGCTCCTCACATTTATGTAGGTTTACGAGCGGTACATAATATTTCCGGTACTGCCGACCGGTGCGGTCCGTATATTCTCCGCGGTGGTCCGGCACCATGACAGTTGCACGCTTTGTAATGCGAGCAATAACGCCGCAGTGGGATGTGTCTTTCCATACAAAACAGACCGTGTCCCCGGCGGAAAAAGTTGTTTGCGGTTTTTGTATACCGCGTAAAGTATGTACCACATCGGTATGTCCAAACAACTGCATGGCAATTGTGCGAAATCGCTGTCTGCGGCAGTTGGAATTTCCGTAAGTTATAAATTCAATCACATGGCAAAGCTCATGCTCTAATACCAATTGCATTGCTTCCAGTTGTGTGGCAGGCACAATCCCATTGACGGTAATGCCGGAAGCAGGAGATTGAAAGGATTGTAACAATGGTTTGGATAGGCTGATATCA
>CBCTHD010000440.1:0-2453 GCA_965146615.1 uncultured Clostridia bacterium | reverse complement strand
ATTCGAATACGAACTTGAGCGTGACGGCTATCGCAGAACATTTAAAGATGCATCCCAGTTATGTTTCAACATCATTTAAAAATCAGACCGGTATGGGACTGTTGGATTATATCAGTGAAGTTAGAATAGAAAAGGCAAAGGTGTTGCTGCGGGAAACCGGGCACACGATAGAGGAAATTTCGGAGGCGGTGGGATACACCAACCGCGGAACCTTTATGAGAGTATTTAAAAAATTGGAGGGGATTACGCCGACGCAGTTTCGCAGCGGCGACCACTTCTAAGAAATCAAAACATGGGGAGGAAGTTGGCATGAAACAAAAGCTAGCAATACTGTTGGCGCTAATGCTGATGCTTTGCTGCATGGCGCCTGCCGCATGGGCGGCGGAGACGGATCCGTTATCCATACAGATAAGCCGTGACGTGAAAACAAAAATCATTACCGTCAGTGGCATATATCAAAATGGATATGGACAGATGATGACAATTACAGCGGAATTTCAGACATCCGAGGATTCAACCGTCAGCGCACCGGACGGACCGGTTTATTTGAACCAGTTTTTTGTAACGGATACGACGGGGGCGTATTCTCATTCATTCCGCATTCCCGATGAGAGTCCAATCGGCACCTATCTCATCACGATAACGGCGGCGGATACGGGGCTGCAGCAAAGTGTGGCATTGCAACATGTTGGTGAACAGGAACAGCTGGCTGCAGTTGCACGGCTGCGAAACGCAGCAAACGGGACAGGAACAGCGGCGGAAGTAGCGTCTGCAGTAGGGAAGGTGCTGGTAGAGGATAAAACGGCGCTGACGTTGGATTTAACAGATTATCTGGCGCTGGGCAGCCGCAGCACACGTGTGAATGAGCTTGTAGCAAAAGGTGTGAAACAATCGCAGCCGCAAGATGTTGTTGCTGTGTACGATATATTCCAACCTGCCATGGCAATTGCCTCCCTGGAAGGTTGCGGCGCAAACAATGTGGTGGAGGTTTTGACAAAATATCAGGACCTAATAGAAGCGGATTTGACAATGTTGGATGTGCTGAATGGCAATGCAAAAGAATATGCAATGAATTGGCTGCAAAATGGGTCATATACTACGATAGAAGAAGTGGAGGAAGCCTATATAGAAGCTGTTATTTTGGGTGCTGTCTCCAGACCGCTGAACTATGCGGAAATTCGCCAGGCATTGATGGACACATATCAATCGATTGTGGCGTTGGATACCACAAGATTCAATCAGGTAAAAGACCAGTCACAAGTATTTAAAGCAATGTTGAACACCAACTACACCTCGCTGGAGCAGGTAAAACTTGCATTTGGCCAGGCGGTTGAGAATCGTTTGAGCGCGGAGAGTGGCGGCAGCACTTCCGGTGGCAGTGGCGGCGGTGGAAGCTCCGGCGGCGGTGGTACCGCGATAGGGGGAGGGGCTTCAGGTCCTGCGCTGCCGGGTCAGACGGGCACATCATCAAATAATCCGAGTGATGTAGACCAACCAGGCGTACAAATGGGATTTTCTGATATGGACAGTGTACCTTGGGCACAGGACGCTGTGAACACTTTATATAACAAAGGTATCGTTAAGGCAGCGGCGGACGGAAAATTTCGTCCAGACGATGCAATCACCAGAGCAGAATTTACGGCGCTGGTAGTCCGTGCGTTTGAATTGGAAGGGACCGGTGGGGAAGCCGATTTTGCAGATGTGAATGCGGACGATTGGTACTATAGCGTGGTAGCAGCGGCAGCGGCAAACGGCATTGCCCAGGGAATCGGCGGTGGACTGTTCAACCCGGATGCCAACATTTCCCGTCAGGATATGGCGGTTATCATTGACCGGGCAGCAAAATTAAAAGGAATAACGTTTGGTGCGGACGGCACTGCAATGGCGTTCGCCGACGCGGACCAGATTGCCCTTTATGCGCTGGAGGCGGTTGAGAACATGCGAATCGCAGGAATTATCAATGGGAACGGAGATGGGACGTTTGCTCCGCAAGCGAACGCTACACGTGCGGAAAGCGCTAAAATGATTGCGGCGGTACTGACAATAGGGAGGTAGAAAACATGAAAAAAAGGATATTTGCAGTTATTCTCGCAGCAACCATGTTTCTGCCATTGCTTGGTGTGAGCGCTGCGTTTGACGATGTAACAGATGAAACACAATATGCAGGAGAAATTGAAATGCTGGCTGCAATTGGTGTAATCAGCGGAGATGAAAATAATAATTTTGACCCGGAAGGGGAAATGACACGGGCAGATTTTGCCATGATTATCGGTAATATCTTTGGTTATAACAATTCCCAAGCGGCAACGCAGGTATTTAGCGATGTGCCGCAGAATCACTATGCGGCGAGTGCAATTGCCGCACTGACGGGCAGTTGAGTCTTTTCTGGTGTGGGCGGTGGATTGTTTGAACCCGATACCCCTGTGACCTATCCGCAAGCAGCGAAGGTGTTG
>CBCTHD010000439.1:0-2458 GCA_965146615.1 uncultured Clostridia bacterium | reverse complement strand
GGCATTCTTTGAAAAAAATGCAGCGCAGCTCGTCGGACAGAAGAATTTGATTTATGGAGAAGAAATTACAGGCTCGTCGGATATTGGGGATTTGAGCTGTATTCTTCCTGTTATTCAACCATCTGTCGGTGGATTTACGGGGACGCTGCATGACAAGGCATTCCATGTTGCAGATGCGGGAACAGCATATGTACTGCCGGCAAAAATATTGGCAATGACCGCTGCTGAACTGTTATACAATCATGCACAGGCGGCAAAACGGGTGAGAGCAAATTTTCAGCCGCAAATGACGATAAAAGAATATAGGAACTACCTGGAAGGGAAGGTATAAACCATGAAAAGAGAAAAATGGACAGAGGAAAGACTGAATAAACTGCTTACCACACCAAGCGAGGCGCTGGTGGAGGATATGAAGAAAATTCAGGGCGACATTATGATTCTGGGTGCCGGTGGAAAAATGGGACCTACCCTTTGTGTGCTGGCAAAAAATGCCGCAAAAAGGGCGGGCGTGGAGAAGCGAGTTATCGCTGTATCCCGCGGCTCGGACATGGATGCCATTCAGTTCATGTTGGATAACGGCATTGAGGTCATAACAGCGGATTTGCTTGATAAAGAAAAGATGTATTCCCTTCCCGAAGTGGAAAACGTGATCCATATGGCCGGCAAAAAATTTGGAACTGCCGGCAATGAGTGGCAGACCTGGGCGATGAACTCTACGCTTCCGATATTTGTAGCGGATAAGTTTAAAAAGTCAAATATTGTGGTATTTTCTTCCGGCAATATCTATCCAATTGTCAAGCTAGCTGAGGGCGGTTGCCGGGAAACAGATCCGATTGGACCCATTGGAGAATATACCATGAGTTGTCTTTCCAGAGAACGCGCTTTTGAATATGCTGCGAACACTTTTGGCACAAAAGTATTTATCTACCGATTGAATTTTGCGGTGGATTTAAGATACGGTGTGCTCTATGACGTTGCGGATAAGATTTTGAAGGGTGAAAAAATTAGCCTTTCTACACCGTGCTTTAATTTCATTTGGCAGGGAACGGCAAATGAGATTGCAATTAGAGGTTTGCTCCATGCAGAATCTCCAGTGAGAGTTATGAACGTAACGGGTCCGGAAACGGTGTCCATTAAAAAAGCAGCGTTGGAGTTAGGAGAATATCTTGGCAAGGAACCTCAGTTTGAGGACAATTTGGGCAATGATGCATACTTGAACGATGCTTCGCTGGCAATGGAAACCTTCGGCTATCCGAGTGTCAGCGCCAAAACCTTAATACGCTGGCAGGCGGAATGGCTGCTTGACGGCTGCAGAACGTTGAACAAGCCCACTCATTTTGAGGAAAGAAAGGGGAGCTATTGATGCGCAGGCACGAAAAAGCGCTGGATCGTTTACATAATGGAACTGTAATACCGGCTACGCCGCTGGCACTTGACAATGACAGAAAGCTAAATGAAAAGGGTTTGCGCCTTTTGATGAATTATTATTTAAACTGCGGCGTAGGAGGGATTGCAACAGCAGTACATACCACCCAATTTGAAATGCGCAAGCCGGAAATTGGTCTTTTAGAGCCGGTACTCAAGATAGTATCAGATGAAATTGACCGGTACGAGAAGAAAAACGATACAGTGATTGTCAAGGTTGCGGGTGTGTGCGGCGAAACGGCGCAAGCAGTCAAAGAGGCAGAGCTTGCCAAACAATATGGTTACGATGCCGTGCTGCTCAGTCCGGGCGGGTTAAATGACCGGCCGGAAAGCGAGTTGATTGAACGGACTCGTGCGGTTGCTGAGGTGATGCCGGTGATCGGATTTTACCTGCAAACGGCAGTGGGAGGACGTGTGTTTTCCTACGATTATTGGAAGCAGATTTGCGCAATAGATAACGTAGTTGCCATTAAATGTGCTTCCTTTAACCGCTATCAGACGCTGGAGGTGGTGCGTGCCGCTGCATTGTCAGAGCGAAGCGATGAGATTGCGCTGTACACAGGAAATGACGACAATATTGTGATAGATTTACTGACGCGCTACCGCTTCAAAAAGAATGGCAAGGAAGTCGTCAAGGCTTTTGAGGGCGGCTTGCTGGGTCACTGGTCGGTATGGACGAAAAAAGCGGTTGAACTATTTGATAAGATTCAGAGCGAAAAGAACAACGCAGAGATTTCCTCAGAGTTGTTGACGCTTGCAGCACAAGTAACAGATACCAACAGTGCATTTTTTGATGCCGCGAACGGCTTTCGAGGCTGCATTGCAGGACTGCATGAAGTGCTGCGCCGCCAGGGGCTGATGGAAAATATTTTTTGCCTGAATCCTAACGAGACTATGTCCGCCGGACAGCTGGAAGAAATTGACCGCGTATACAACATGTATCCCCACTTAAACGATGATGCGTTTATTGCAGAAAATCTTGCAGACTGGAAAGTAAATGCGGGGATGTAAAAGAGGGAACCGGTATGATTAA
>CBCTHD010000438.1:0-2461 GCA_965146615.1 uncultured Clostridia bacterium | reverse complement strand
AGCGCCTTGGCAAGAGAGCCGCCAATCAATCCCAGCCCAATCATTGTAACTTTCATATGCCTTCTCTTCCTTCGGGAGTTTCTTTAGCGTACTTCTGCACCCGGCGCAATATCCCCGTCCGGTGTACAAATGCATAGTTTTCCGCCTTCCGACGCCGCCAAAATCATGCCTTCAGACAGCACACCACGCAGCTTCACCGGCTTCAGGTTCGTGACGACAATCACCTTTTTGCCCACAAAATCTGCCGGGTCATAATATTTCGCAATGCCCGATACAATCTGCCGCACTTCCTCCCCGATTTTCACCTGAGATACCAGCAGCTTGTCCGCGCCCTCCACTTTTTTGCTTTCTAGCACTTCGCCGACCTTCATTTCAACCTTTGCAAAATCATCAATTGTAATATAGTCACTTTCCGGCTGTTCCTTAGACGGCTGCGGTTTCTCTTGTTTTGTCTCGCCGGCAAGCTCCTCCAACACTTTTTTTTCATCCAGCCGTTCAAACAAGACAGCTGCTTCTCCCACACGGCTTCCCACTTTGGTTTTCCCAAATGTCTGGATGCTGTCAAAGCTAACTTCTTCTGCACCGATTTGCGCCAGAATTTTTTCACTGGTTTCCGGCATCAAACTACCCAGCAGCACACCGATGATACGAATTGCTTCCACCAGATGATACAGTACCGTTTGCAGCCGCGGTTTCTGCGCTTCCTCTTTAGCCAGCGCCCACGGCATAGTTTCATCAATATATTTATTACTTCTGCGCACCAAATTCCAAATCTCACCGATGGCCTCCGCTGCACGGAATCCATTCATTTTTTCAATTGTATTGGCGACGGTTTCCTGTGCTGTCTGCACCAATTCCACATCTACCGGCTCCGTTTCACCCGGCTGCAAAATTTCACCACCGAAATATTTATGCACCATTGCCACCGTCCGGTTGACTAAATTTCCCAGCGTGTTGGCAAGCTCGGAATTATAACGGCTGATAAAATTTTCATACGTAATTGTTCCATCTTGTGCATACGGCATTTCGCTCAGCAAGTAATGCCGTACCGCATCTACCCCAAAACGTTTTGCCAAATCATCTGCATAGATGACGTTCCCTTTAGATTTACTCATTTTATCCTCACCAAACAACAGCCATGGATGTCCAAAGATCTGTTTTGGCAATGGTTCTCCCAGCGCCATCAGCATGATGGGCCAATAAATCGTATGGAAGCGCAAAATATCTTTTCCAATCACATGCACATTTGCCGGCCAGTATTTTGAATAAAGCTCCCCGCTTCCATCCGGATCATAGCCCAACGCGGTAATGTAGTTGGAAAGCGCATCAATCCAGACGTAGATAACATGCCCCGGGTCAAATTCTACCGGAACGCCCCAGGTAAATGACGTTCTGGATACACATAAATCTTGCAAGCCCGGTTTCAGGAAATTATTTACCATTTCTTTTTTACGTGATTCCGGTACGATAAAGTCCGGATGGTCCTCAATGTATTGCATCAGCTTATCCTGATACTTGCTCATTTTAAAGAAATATGCTTCTTCTTTTGTCTTTTCCACCGGACGTCCGCAGTCAGGACAACAACCGTCTACCAACTGCGTTTCTGTAAAAAACGATTCACACGGCACACAGTACAATCCTTCATATTCTCCCTTATAAATATCACCCTGGTCATAGAGCTTCTTGAAAATCTTCTGAACCACTTTCACATGATAGTCATCCGTCGTGCGGATAAACTTATCATATTTGCAATTCATCATGTCCCAAATCGTTTTGATTTCGCCTGCGATACCGTCCACATATTCTTTCGGTGTCACACCTGCTTCTTCCCCCACTTGCTGAATTTTTTGTCCATGCTCATCCGTTCCAGTCAAAAAGTATACATCATATCCCATCTGCTTTTTGAACCGCGCAATGGCATCCGTCAGAATAATCTCATACGTATTGCCGATATGCGGCTTTTTTGATGTATACGTAATTGCCGTAGTAATGTAGAATTTTTCCATGCTTCTCGCCCCTTTATTGTAAAAGAATTTATTCCTTGATACAGAACCGTATCCTATTTTATTTTCCAGTATTTAAAAACGCAGCTATACGTTCTTTTTTAGCAGGTGTCTGACTGTATGGCAACTGCTTGTATTGACAATTTATTTATATCCACTCGTCCCATTTTGCAAAATGGTTGCAATGTATCAATAAACACTTGCGTCTATTATACCACGATTTACAAATGAAATCAAACATATTTTATAGTTTTATCCTATTCCTGTCATCTTTTCTGTAGATTTTTAATTTTTTTACATTTATATCTTGCTTTTTTTCGTCTTTTGTGATATATTATAATACATTGTGAATGATATTTGGAGAAGTATCGAAGAGGTCATAACGAGCGCGACTCGAAATCGTGTTGTCCTAACGGGCACGTGGGTTCGAATCCCACCTTCTCCGCCATATCGGGACG
>CBCTHD010000437.1:0-2492 GCA_965146615.1 uncultured Clostridia bacterium | reverse complement strand
GAGTTTTCTTACAAGGTCATGGGAGAATTTTTTTCCGGGATGAACCTTATCATTGACTTGCTGAACGTGGTTGTATTGATCGCAGGCGGTATTTTTACGTATTATGGTTGGATTAATGCAGGCGAATTTGTGGCATACTTGTTATATGTAAACTTGTTTTTAAACCCGGTGCGCAAATTGGTGCAGCTTATGGAGCAATACCAGTCCGGTATGACGGGATTCAAACGGTTTCAGGAGTTGATGGCGGCGGAGGAAGAACAGGAACGGGAAACGGCGCGGCCGCTGGATAGCGTAGAAGGGAATATCCGGTTTGAGAATGTGAGCTTCACCTACGAGGATGGTTCTGAAGTGCTGAGCGGCATCAATTTGGAGATTCAAAAGGGGACAACGGTGGCGCTGGTGGGACCAAGCGGCGGCGGAAAGACGACGCTGTGCCATTTGATTCCGCGGTTTTATCAAATTGACAGCGGTAAAATTACCATTGATGGAACCGATATTCAAGATATTACGCTTGATTCCCTGCGCAGCCATATTGGCATCGTGCAGCAGGATGTATTCCTATTTACCGGAACAATATATGACAATATTGCATACGGCGGCTGGCAAAACGGGCATGAAGTGACGCGGGAAGAAGTTGTGGAAGCGGCGAAAAAAGCGAATTTACATGAGTTTGTAATGAGCCTGGAAGACGGATATGACACCTATATCGGAGAACGCGGCATCAAGCTGTCCGGAGGGCAGAAGCAGCGCGTATCCATCGCAAGGGTATTCCTGAAAAATCCGCCTATTTTGATTTTGGACGAGGCAACTTCCGCGCTGGATAACGTGACGGAAATTATGATTCAAAAAGCACTGGAAGACCTCAGCCGCGACCGTACCACCATTGTGGTTGCGCATCGGCTGTCGACGATTCAAAATGCAGATGAAATTGTTGTGTTGACGAATGATGGAATTGCGGAACGGGGTACACACCGCCAACTTTTGGACAAAGGCGGCATTTACGCAAATCTGTACCAAGTTAGTCAAACGATTGCATAAAAGTAGGAGGGATAGTGTGTGATTTACAACCGGGGCAGCGAGTACCATATTCATATCAAACAAGGCGATATTGGCAAATACGTCATACTGCCGGGCGATCCGGGACGCTGCGAAACAATCGCAGGATATTTGCAGCATCCGGAGAAGGTGGCGCAAAATCGGGAGTATACCACCTGGCGCGGCAGATTGGAAGGAGAAATTGTGGCTGTGACCTCCACGGGCATCGGCGGTCCCTCGGCGGCGATTGCGTTGGAAGAATTGGTACATGTCGGAGCGGATACCTTTATTCGTGTCGGTACATGCGGCGGATACCATATGGACGTGTTGGGCGGAGACCTGGTGGTTCCGACGGGCTCTATTCGTATGGAGGGCACCACGAAGGAATATATGCCCATTGAATTTCCTGCCGTGTCCAATTTGGAAATTACAAACGCTTTGGTGCAGGCCGCGAAACAGAAAGGTTACCGCTGTCATGCGGGTGTGGTGGAAAGCAAGGACTCTTTTTACGGCGAACATGAGGGCGCGAAAAAACCGGTGGGCTATGAACTGGAAAACAAACGCAACGCGTGGGTCATGGGCGGCACACTTGCATCGGAAATGGAAACAGCGGCGCTGTTCGTGGTCGGCGCGACGCTGGGTGTGCGTGTTGGGGCGGTGCTGAATGTCATGGGGAACCAAATTCGGCGGGACCATGGACTGGATGACGCCATTGTTTATGATACCGAGCACGGCATTGAAGTAGCAATAGAAGCAATGCGGCAGTTGATTCGGGAAAGAAAAAGCGGGAAGGAAGGATAACTATGGCGGAGATGGACAATAAAAATGTCATTTTGATTGGGCAGCAGGACGAGAAAAAAGTCTATATCGAATATGCGGCATATCTGAAGATTTTGAAATTCGGAAAAGGCGGCGCATCTGACGGTGCACGCGGTGTGCTGCTGGGCGAGAAAAAAGACGATGAAATCTATGTTTCCGCGCTGCTGGAAGCAGTTTATACCGGCGGGGACGGTGTGGAAGCGCCGTCGTTTACGACGGATTCCTGGGACCGCATTAAGCAGGAACGGGAAATGCTGTATCCCGGTTTAGAAATTTTAGGAAGCTACAGTACGCATCCGGATGTACACCCGACAGAACAGGACATTTTGATTCAGATGGGCTTTTTTAATGAAGTGGATAACATTTTGTTTGTTTTTGACCCCATCGCCAATGTGGAACGAGTCTATGTCGGTGACAAAGAAAAGTGGCGGCGTATCAAAGGGTTTTATCTGTATGACATGACGGGGCGGAGCATTGACCTGCGTTTGCGGGAAAACCTGACGCGGACAGTGGACAAAGAGGTAGAGCTGCGCAACAAAGTGTTTCATTCATTATCGAAAAAAGTCTCGAATATGATTGCTGCATTTACCATTTGCATTTTGGTATTGGCAGTGATTGATGTGTATCTGGTGGTGCAG
>CBCTHD010000436.1:0-2496 GCA_965146615.1 uncultured Clostridia bacterium | reverse complement strand
CGAGAGCAATACTATTGTAAATCAAAAAGCCTTATTGGAAGAGTATGCAAAGAAACATCCGGATATTCGGCTGACAGATATTATTGCCGATGACGGGGAATCGGGCGTCAGCTTTGACAGACCGGGATTTCAGAAGGTAATGGAGCTTGTAAAGGCAAAAAAGGTAAATTGTATTATTGTAAAAGACTTGTCGAGGCTGGGAAGAAACTGGCTGGAGGCAGGACAATATATACAGCGGGTATTTCCTTTCTTTGGGGTACGTTTTATCGCAATTAACGATAATTATGACAGCATGGATTGCAATACAGATATAGAACAGGTTATGATCCCATTTAAAAACCTCATGAATGAGGCTTATGCCAGAGACGTGTCTATTAAGACGAGGAGCGTTTTGGCAACAAAACGCAATGCGGGAGAGTTTATCGGTCCGTTTGTCCCTTATGGGTATAAACGGGATGATACGGACAGGCATGCGCTTGTCATAGATCAATATGCAGCCGGAGTGGTCAGGGATATTTTTTCATGGCGGATTGACGGGATGAGTCCGGGTAAAATTGCAGAAAAGTTAAACGCTATGGGGATTTTGTCCCCTATGGAGTATAAGACGGCAAGCGGTGTGAAGTTTGCAACAAGTTTCAAAAACAAGGTTAAAGCAAAGTGGAATCCGGTATCCGTCGGAAGAATACTGAAAAACGAGATATACATTGGGAATTTAGTGCAGGGAAAGCGCAGCAGCGCTAATTACAAGGTAAAGAAAGTAGAGTACAAAGAAGAAAGCGATTGGACGCGTGTAGAAGATACGCATGAACCTATTATCAGCAAGACTGACTTTGATATTGTAAATCAGTTAGGCAGGTACGACACAAGGACTGCGCCGGATGAGGAAAATGTGTATTTGTTTGCCGGCGTTGTTTTCTGCGGCGATTGCCGGCAGAATATGATCCGTAAAACAACTTATACAAAAAATAAGAATTATCATTACTATGTTTGCAGTACACACAAATCCGATAAAAGCATTTGCTCGATGCACAGCTTTAGCGAGGGTAAGTTGTATAAGGTGATTTTAGAAGCATTGCAGTCGCAGATTAATGCGGTTGTGGAAATGTCGGAGATATTAAACGGTATCTCGCTGCTGCCAATGCAGAATACAAGAATTAACCGTCTGAAAGATGAAATAGCGGCTAAGACAAAAGAACTTGAAAAGATTGAGCAGCGCAAAAAGCGGCTATACGATGATTATGCGGACGGCGTTATAAACAAGGATGATTTCTGTATGGTGAATGAAGTCTATACCGCTGAATTAAACAAATGCAGAGAGATTGCGGAAATGCACAGAAAAACATTGAGGACGGCAGAAACAAACAGCAATGAATCCGAGTGGATATCAGCTTTTACGGCTCAGCAGAACATACAGGAGTTGGACAGACGACTAATTGTAACGCTGATTGACAAAATTTATATTTATGAAGATGAAAGGATTGAAATTGTATTTAAGTATAAGGATAAATACCTTGAAGCATTGAATTTCATTAACAGCATAAATGTTCGGGAGGCGATCTGATATGGCAAGGATGAGCAGAAAGAATCAGATAGCCGCTGTGAATACAGCAGGAGAAAAAATACATAGAAATCCGGAACGGATTTATTCTGTAGGGATATATGCGAGAAAATCTTATGCAGATGAGGATAATAGCGATTCTATTAATACACAGGTTAGTATGCTGGAAAAATTTACGGAAGAAAAGGCTGGCTTACGGCTTTATGACGTATACACCGACAACGGAGAAACCGGTACGAAATTCGATCGCCCCGGGTTTAACAGGCTTATGGATGATATACGGAATGGTAAGGTAGACTGTGTGGTTGTAAAAGATTTATCCCGTTTCGGAAGGAACTACATGGAAGCAGGAACATTGCTTGAAACAATTTTCCCATATATGGGCGTGCGGTTTATTGCTGTAAATGAGCGTTATGACAGTTTGAGCGAAACTGCGCAGGAAAACAACCTTGCAATTTCGGTTGAAAATTTGCTGAATGATTTATATGCAAAGGATATTTCCAAGAAAATTAACTCTGTGTATGCGGAAAACTTCAAAAAAGGCAATTATATGGGAGCATATGCGCCTTACGGTTATCTGCGTTCACCGGAGGACTGTCATAAATTTATGATTGATACAGAAACGGCGCCTACGGTAAAGAAGATTTTTGAAATGAAAGCCGCCGGGAAAACATATCAAGGAATTGCAAATTACTTAAACAGTGCAGGGATAGAAAGTCCGAGTAATTATAAATATCGTATCGGAATATTAAAGGATAAGCGTTTTGCAAATGAAAAACCATGGCTGGCCTGTGTTATCAAAAAGATGCTGTGTAATCAAAGCTATATTGGAAATGTTGTTCAGGGGCGGCAGCGATGCCGTAATTCCACGAATAAAAAACTGGTTGTAATGCCTGAATCAGAATGGTTTGTTTCTGAAAATATGCACGAGCCGATTA
>CBCTHD010000435.1:0-2496 GCA_965146615.1 uncultured Clostridia bacterium | reverse complement strand
GTCTATTCATAAAAAAAGAGCGCTCATCCAGAATCTGGACTTACGCTCTCGCTGCTCGATTATTTAAATTATAGCATATTACATAGGATATGTCAAATGTGTCTAAAGAATATTCATAGTTTATTTACATTTACATAAAACTTGATAATATGGAAGGGGTGAAAACTTTGAATAGTAAATCGTACTATGAATTGTTTTTGGTATTTAATTATAATGATAGACCGTTTTCTTTTTCATAAGCAATCCAAATGTTACGGCAAGAGACAACAACTCCGCAACGACAATGGACAACCAGATGCCATTTATCCCAAGCAACATCGGCAGAATAAGAACAGCTGCTATCTGGAATACTAGCGTTCTTAAAAAAGAGATGGCAGCAGAAGCGGCGCCGTTATTCAAAGCTGTAAAAAAGGCAGAGCCCCATATATTGAATCCCATCATTACAAAAGAAAGAGAATATAGGCGGAATCCATGGCATGTCATAGCGTATAACTCAGCGTCATATCCAGCAAAGAGTTTGACCAATGGGGCGGAAAGAACCTCTGCCAGTAAGGTTAGAATGATTCCGGCTCCGCCAACCAGCCGTATGCTTTTGTGGAACATATTTTGCAGTTCGTCATAATTGCAGGCACCGTAATGGTAGCCGACAATCGGCGCGCTTCCAATAGAATAACCAATGAAAACCGCCATAAAGATAAAATTGACATACATAATAACACCGTAGGCGGCTACACCATTTTCACCTGCTATTTTCATAAGTTGAAAATTATACAGGATGCTCACTAGAGATGTCGAAAGGTTGGTTACCATTTCAGAAGAACCGTTGGAACAGGATTTGAGTAATACCTTTCCATCAAACTCCGCACGCGTGAGCTGAAGCAGACTGCTGTTTTTTCTTGCAAAGTACACGATAGGCGTAATGCCGCCTACCAATTGGCTGATGGCGGTCGCACAAGCATCTCCTGTTATACCCCAATGAAAGACAACGATAAACAAAAAATCCAACACAACATTTGTCAATCCAGCTGCAATGGATATTTTTAGGCTTAGGCCTGGTTTTTCAGCAGTGGCAAAAAAACTTTGGAAAACGTTTTGTAATATAAACGCAGTCTGCGAGATAAACAGAATTCTGCCATATATCATGCAATTGTCTAACAAGTCTCCCGTTGCACCAAGCGCGATGGAAATAGGGCGCATCAGCACAAAACAAATGATGGATAATAAAGCGCTGAATAGGATACCGACATAAATCAGCAATGAAAAATACCGATTTGCCTGTTCGCGTTTTCCTTCACCCAGCGTTTTTGCAACAATTGCGCTTCCGCCCGTACCCAACATCATGCCAATGCTTCCGATGCCCATGACTACTGGCATAATCAAATTAACGGCTGCAAAGGGCGTTTTACCTACAAAATTCGACACAAAAACGCCGTCTACAATGCTATATAAGGAATTGCAAATCATCATGAGTATAGGAGAAATGACAAAGTGAAGCAGCCGTTTATACGTAAAGTGATCTGATAGTTGTATTCTCATATAATAGGACCTCCCATCCAATGGTTTATATATGCTGCAACATAGGGCGTGAGTTCTTTTAAAGAAATACCGGTTGTATTGATGCACAAATGGTAGCCTTGTTTATCGCCCCATTTTAGGTTCGAAAGCAGTTCATGAAATTTTATTCGTTCTGCATCAACCTGTTTGATTTTCTTTTGCAGTTCACGCTCGGTTAGTTGTTCGCCGGGTTTGGCACGTTTCAGGCAGCGTTGTATTTTAGAAGGCATGTCAGCATAGACAAATAACTTAAATGGATGTTCCTTCCGTAAAATAATGTCTGCGCCGCGGCCTACAATGACACAGTTATCCTTAGCGGCGAGTTCTTTCACAATCTGTTGTTGGGCAACTAAAATTTTAGTGGTATTCTGCCATGTGGAAGCAGGGCAAGAAAATGTGCGTCCAAAAGACACCGGGTAGCTTCGAAATAACTCGCTTTCCAAGGTACGCTCAATATACTGCTCGTCAAATTCGCTCTTTTGTGCGACAGCGGTTATAATTTCACGATCATAATAGGCAAATCCCAAGGTATCCGCCAAGCGTTTACCTAACTCTCTGCCGCCGCTGCCAAATTCGCGGCTAATGGTAATGATGTTCATGGTTAGAATCCTCCTTATTTTTCATTAAATATGCGCCCGGTTATCAAAAAAACCGGGCGCACCCGACATCTTCCATTCGACTATATGACTGCGGTCATAAGTCCTCCGATGACAGTTTGAAAATTTTATGAAGTTGTTCACGAAACAAAAGGAAATACTTTTCTGTAAGGTTTATCAACATACTGCGTTCGGTTGGTAACATTTCCTGAAAGACTTTATTTTCTGCTTCAACAATGGGCAAAATTTTATCTTTCATAAGATTCTCGCCATTTTCCGTGAGGAAAATCTGCATTTCCCGTCCCGCTCCGGACTGCAGACGGATATAACCCTCCTTTTGTAGTTT
>CBCTHD010000434.1:0-2505 GCA_965146615.1 uncultured Clostridia bacterium | reverse complement strand
ATTTACTCACCCTCCGCCACAGGCGGACGTGGTGTTTGGCGTAGGCAAGTCATGCGCTCTTACGCAGAGGGCGAACGAAAACAAGCGGCTTTATTCATAAGCCGTTGTTTTCATTTATGAGGACAACTTCCTTTTCTCCAAAACTCTTTTGCCCACATAACATTTTGTATCAAAGTAAATTTGATTCAGTATCATGCGATTCCTTATATGACACTTGAAGGTAATGGCTTTATTTTCAGCGGAACAGTGCCCCTTCCTTAAAATATGCAAAGAAATGTGTGCATTTTTATGTATAAATTTCCATGGGAATGTATAGAATAAAGGTGATATGGATAATGTGCATAAAAGAAGAAAGAAAATTTCTGTAAATTTCTACGAAAAAGCAGAAAAAAAGGTTTGAAATCCGGCGGCAAATGCGGTATAATAGTACTTGCTGTGACGAGGCAGTCGATGAAGTGGGAGGTTGCATTCCATCTGAGAATGGGAAATTTCCATGGAGAATGTCCGATTCAAGAAACCGGGCGGCATAGTCACTGTACACAAGTGGGCGATGGAATTTTATAGGGCAGCAGCGGGCGCCTGTGGTCTGCTGGTGCGCGTATTTTATGTAGAATCGTCATGTGTACCCGGGACTGTATGCTAGGCGTACTTCCGGGTATTTCTTTTGGGTGTTCATGACACACCCGGAACCGTGTACGGAAAGAGTCGCACAAGAGTAGCAGTAATAATGAAATAGGAGGCGACAAGTGTTATGGCAAACACACAGAAAATGAGAATCCGTTTAAAATCTTATGATCACACGCTGATTGACCAATCGGCAGCTAAAATCGTGGAAACGGCGAAAAGAACGGGCGCGAAAGTGTCTGGACCAATTCCGCTGCCGACGAAAAAGGAAATTATCACGATTCTGCGCGCTGTTCATAAGTATAAAGATTCCCGTGAACAGTTCGAAATGAGAACACACAAACGGCTGATTGATGTGGAACCCACCGCGAAAACAATCGAAGCGCTCAAACGTTTGGATTTGCCTGCCGGTGTGGAAATCGACATGAAGCTAGCGTAAAAACAATCACAATAGCCACTGAAACCCCATTTATGTCATGAGTAAACAGGGTTCTAGGTCATGTTGGCGCTCAGCGTCAACCAATAACCATAGGAGGTAAGGAAAATGCAGAAAGCAATCATGGGCAGAAAACTTGGCATGACCCAGGTATTTGCCGAAGATGGAAAAGTAACGCCGGTTACCGTTATTGAAGCGGGTCCGTGCGTTGTCACACAGAAGAAAACCGTTGAAACCGACGGCTACAGCGCGGTTCAGATGGGCTTCGTGGACAAAAAAGAAAGTAAAATGACAAAACCGCTGAAAGGTCACTTTGACAAAGCGGGCGTGCCTTACAAACGGTTCCTGAGCGAATTCCGTCTGGATAACGCGGATGAATTGAATGTGGGCGACGTTGTAAAAGCGGATACGTTTGCTGTCGGCGAAGCGGTTGACGTAACCGGAAGAAGCAAAGGGAAAGGCTATGCCGGCACCATCAAACGCTGGGGTACGCACCGCGGTCCGATGACGCACGGTAGCGGATACCACCGCGGCGCTGGTTCCTTGGGCGCATGTTCTTCCCCGTCTCGCGTATTTAAAGGAAAGAAACTGCCTGGTCACCTCGGAAACGAACGGGTTACCATTCAGAATCTGGACGTTGTCAAAGTGGATACGGAAAGAAATCTGCTTCTGGTCAAAGGCGCAGTTCCGGGACCGAAGGGCGGACTGCTTTATATAAAAGATACCAACAGAAAATAAGAATTAGGAAAGGAGGACGCAGATTATGCCTAACGCAGTTTTAGTTAATATGGCGGGAGAAAAAGTGAAAGACATCACTTTGAGCGATAAAGTATTTGGTCAGGAAGTGAACCAATACGCCATTCATGAAGTGGTTGTAAACTACTTAGCCAATCAACGGCAAGGTACCCAGAGTACCAAAACAAGATCGGAAGTACGCGGCGGCGGCAGAAAACCTTGGAGACAAAAAGGAACCGGCCGCGCAAGACAGGGCAGCATCCGTGCACCGCAATGGACGGGCGGCGGCGTTGCGCTGGGACCGAAACCCCGCAGTTACCGTTATACGGTAAACAAAAAAGTGAAACGCCTGGCTATGCGCAGTGTGTTGAGTGCAAAAGTGAACGACGGCGAACTGATTGCAGTAGACAACATCGCATTGGACGAAATCAAAACCAAAACGATTGTGGATATGCTGCTGAACCTGAATGCGAAAAAAGCATTGATTTTGCTTCCTGAAAAAGACGACAAAGTATACCGCAGTGCACGTAACATCAAGGGCGTAGCGGTTGCGACGGTCGGCACAATGAATGTTTATGAAATTCTGAAATATGAAAATCTGGTAACTACCGAAGCGGCGATTGCCAAAATTGAGGAGGTGTACGCATAATGAACGTTTACGATGTGATTGTAAAACCAATTATCACCGAAAAAAGCATGGGTCAGTTGGA
>CBCTHD010000433.1:0-2529 GCA_965146615.1 uncultured Clostridia bacterium | reverse complement strand
CGAACGCAAAAAGCATCATACCGCTGTAATCCGTCGTTGTAACCGCATAGACAATTTTTTCTTCTTCTTCCATACTGAGAAAATTCGGCAGATATTCACCAAGCGCACTTGCCTTACAGTCCGCCAATTCATAAAGATGTGACTTATACACCTGCCCTTTGTCGCTAAAGAACAGGATATCCGCTTTGTTATTTGTCTCCTGTTCCACAAGGATAACGTCATCCGGCTTTAGCTTTTGCTCCGCATAGGCACGCAGCGATGCAAGCGTTATTTTTTTGAAATAGTTATCGCGCGTGAGAAAAATTTTGCAGTTGTAATCTTCAATGAATTTCTCTTCTGCCGGCGCTGCAACGCTTTCTTTATCAATCAGCGTTGTTTTTCTGTCCTGCCCATATTTTTTCGCAACTTCTCTCAGCTGGGAAATGATGAGCTTACGCACTTCTGTATCGCTTTGCAAAATAGCCGTCATGTTTTGAATGTCCTCTTGCAGCACATCTACATCATGCACACGTTTTAGAATATACTCTTCATTGATGTTACGCAGCTTGATTTCCGCCACAAACTCCGCCTGTTTTTCGTCAATTTCAAATCCCTGCATCAAATTAGGGACAACTTCGCTATCCAATTTCGTCTCCCTGATGATGGCAATCGCTTTATCAATATCAAGCAGGATTTTTTTCAGCCCCAGCAGCAAATGTAACCGCGCTTTTTTCTCCGCAATATCATGCTCCAATCCGTTTTTGATACACTGCATCCGAAATATAGACCATTCTTTCAGAATCTCCGTGACTCCCATCACACGCGGTTGTCCATCAATCAGAATGTTAAAATTACAGCCATAACTGTCCTCCAGCGGCGTCATTTTAAATAATTTTGTCATCAATGCTTCTGCATTGCAGTTTCTCTTGATGTCAATTGTGATTTTAAGGCCTTTCAGGTCCGTTTCATCGCGCACATCGGAAATTTCTCTTAATTTTCCGCCTTTAACTCCTTCGACAATTTTATCGATAATGGTTTCAGAATTTGTTGTATAGGGAATTTCATATATTTCGATGCAGGAGTTTTGTTTATCTACCCGGTATTTTGCCCGCACTTTAAAGCTGCCGCGCCCATGCTTCATAATATCCAGCATCTGCTGTTGGTCATAAACAATACTTCCCCCGGTAGAGAAATCCGGCGCAATGATATGGTCATATATCTCGTCTTCTTTTCCCTTTAAATAAGCAATTGTTCCCTCGCACACCTCGCGCAGATTGAAGCTGCAAATATTGCTCGCCATACCGACAGCAATCCCTTGGTTCGGGTTGACCAAAACATTGGGAAACGTCACCGGCAGCAAGGTGGGTTCTTTCATGGTGCCGTCATAGTTATCCACAAATAAAACGGTATCTTTATCAATTTCTCCAAATATTTCTTTGCAGATTGGTTCCAGTTTCACTTCCGTGTACCGGGACGCCGCATATGCCATATCGCGGGAATACTGCTTGCCGAAATTCCCTTTGGAATCCACAAACGGGTGCAGCAACGCCTGGTTTCCCCTCGTCAACCGAACCATGGTTTCATAAATTGCAGCATCCCCATGCGGATTGAGTTTCATCGTTTGACCGACCACATTGGCCGATTTTGTTCTTGCCCCATTCAGCAGCCCCATTTTATACATGGTATACAGCAACTTTCGATGAGAAGGCTTAAATCCGTCAATTTCGGGAATTGCCCGGGAAACAATCACGCTCATTGCATACGGCATATAGTTTGTTTCCAGTGTCTCGTTAATTCGCTGCTGAGAGATATTTTCTACAACATTTTCCGGCGCTTTATGCGTACTTTCCTGTTTCTTTTTCCTCATAATTGCCCCCTATTCCATCAACTGACATCAATCATATCCAGGTACTCATTGCCATGTTCCTCAATAAATTTCTTACGTTCCGCCAGGTTATCCCCCAGCAAAATATCAAACATTTCAGCGGTCTTTTGTGCATCTTCATTGCTGACTTTAATCAAACGCCGCGTTGCAGGATTCATTGTTGTCCGCCACATCATCTCCGGCTCGTTTTCACCCAGCCCTTTGGAGCGCTGCAGGGTATATTTCCCTGTAATTTTCGACAATATCTCTGTTTTTTCCTTTTCGTTATAAGCAAAATAAGTTTCGTCTTTGGTTTGAATTTCAAACAGCGGCGATTCCGCAATGAATACTTTTCCCTGGTCAATGAGTGTCGGCATCAATGCATAAATCATGGATAACACCAATGTCCGAATTTGAAACCCGTCTACGTCGGCATCAGTACAGATAATGACCTTGCTCCAACGCAAATTCTCTAAATCAAATGTGTTCAGGTCTTTGTTGTGCTTGGATTTAATTTCTATCCCACAACCTAATACTTTCACCAAATCCGTAATAATTTCGCTTTTGAATATTTTATCGTAGCCCGCTTTCAAACAATTCAAAATTTTCCCGCGAATAGGGATAATCGCCTGAAATTCACTGTCTCGTCCCATTTTACAGGAACCCAGTGCAGAATCTCCCTCCAC
>CBCTHD010000432.1:0-2531 GCA_965146615.1 uncultured Clostridia bacterium | reverse complement strand
TTTTGCCCTATCCGAACAATCCGACTGGGGCGATTATGACGAGAGAAGATTTGGAAAAAATCGCGGCAGTGCTGCGCAAAACCAATATAATGGTATTGTCGGACGAAATTTATGGTGAACTGACTTATGCGCAGGAACATACTTCCATCGCAGCGCTGGACGGAATGCAGGAGCGCACCATAATTATTAACGGCTTTTCCAAGACTTATGCAATGACGGGATGGCGGCTGGGGTATGCAGTCGGACATAAAGATATTATTTACCAGATGACAAAAATTCATCAATATGCAATTATGAGTTCGCCTACCACCAGTCAATATGCGGCGATTGCAGCACTCAAAAATGGTGACGAGGATGTTGAACGAATGCGGGAGGAATATAACTACCGTCGCCGAGTGATGGTGGATGGTTTCCGGAAGATGGGATTGGACTGTTTTGAGCCGGAAGGGGCATTCTATGTGTTCCCGTCGATTCAGTCCACAGGAATGGATAGTGAAACCTTCTGTGAGTCTTTATTGAAGGCACAAAAAGTGGCGGTAGTGCCGGGAACCGCATTCGGACGCAGTGGGGAAGGGTTTATTCGTGCCTCCTATTGCTATTCACTTAAGAGTATCAATGAGGCGCTGGAGAGAATCGCGGCGTATGTGGAAGGATTGAAAGCATGAGCACAGTTGGTATTACATCTTGTGCACAGTATGAGAATGACAGGGTGCTAGAGGGTATGCGGGAGCTTGTCGGTAACCTAGGCGGTATGGAGCAATTTGTCCGGCGCGGTCAGCAGGTGTTGATCAAACCGAATTTGGTACAAAAACGCCGTCCGGATGATGCGACGACAACGCATCCTGCGGTGGTGCGGGCTGTGTGTATTTTGGCAATGGAAGCGGGCGGCATTGTAACAATTGCGGAAAGTCCCGGAGGACCTTATAACAAAACAATTTTAAAGGGATTATACCAAGCGTGTGGTATGATGGAAATTGCACAGGAACTGGGCGTAAAACTAAATTATGACCTTGCATTTCAAAGCATACCATACGAAGAGGGAAAAGCAGTCAAGGGGTTTGACATTATTTCACCTGTTTTAGAGACAGATGTAGTGATTTCTGTATCCAAGCTAAAAACGCATGTTATGAGCTACATGACCGGGGCAGTGAAAAACTTGTTTGGCTGCATTCCGGGAACTTACAAAGCGGAATACCATTTCCGTATGCCGGATAAAAAAACGTTTTGCAACATGCTGGTGGATTTATGCGAGTATATCCAACCGGCGCTTTCCATTATGGACGCTGTGGAGTGTATGGAAGGAGATGGACCGACCAGCGGTTCTCCGCGGCAGGTGGGATATTTGCTTGGTAGTGCGGATCCGTATGCGCTGGATACCGTGGCTTGTAAGCTGGCGGGATTGGATTTGGAAGCGGTTTATATCCTGCAAAATGCGCTGGAGCGTAATCTGTTGGTGCTGGAAGAGATACAGGAAGTAGGACAATATACGCCCGTACAGGATTTCAAAGCGCCTGGTGTGAAAGATATCCATTTTGTGAAAAATCCGGCATTGAAAAAGATGGCGGAAATGTTGGTGAATCCGCGTCCTGTGCCGGATGCTAAGGTATGTATTGGCTGTGGGCAATGTATGCGCAGCTGTCCCGCACATGCAATTCAAATGAAGCATCAGTTGCCGCAAATTGATTTTTCTAAGTGTATAAAGTGTTTTTGCTGTCATGAACTTTGTCCCATCAAGGCAATGCAATTGAAACGAAATAAAATTTGGAGCACGATTTTGAGAGTTTGAGGGAAATGTATGAAAAAAGTGGAATTATATACGGACGGCGCTTGCAGCGGGAATCCGGGAAATGGCGGATACGGTGGTATATTGCGTTATGGTGACAAGGAGAAAACATTTTCTCAGGGCTACTGCCATACAACAAACAACCGTATGGAGTTGCTGGCGGCGATTGTGGGGTTGGAAATGCTCAACCAGGCATGTGAAGTGGAGTTGTACAGCGATTCTAAATATCTGGTAGACGCCATTGACAAAGGCTGGGTTTATGGCTGGAAGAAAAAAGGTTGGAAAAAATCAGACGGGAAACCCGCTCTGAATGTGGACCTTTGGCAGCGGATGTTGGTACAACTGGAGCGACATAATGTAAAGTTTATTTGGGTGAAAGGTCATGCGGGCAATCCCAACAATGAGCGTTGTGACAAAATGGCAGTCGCGGCAGGTGCGGGAAGCCATTTGCTGGAAGATACCGGTTACAAAAAGGTATAAAAAGGGTTTTGTACGGCATACTATAAATGGAATAATTCGCTGGAAAGCGGGTGATAGCATGGTAGTAGCTGTACAAAACGAACTGCGCCACATCGCAGAATATTTGCGCAAAGTGGGATTTGAAGTGGTTTCCTACGAATCTTATGCCCACCCCATTGATGCGTTGGTCTATCATGGCGGCGCGTTTTCATTTTCTGCAATCCATAGTGTTCCTTCCCATGAAACCGGAATTTTGCTGGTATGCGCAGATGGGAAAACACCGCAGCAG
>CBCTHD010000431.1:0-2535 GCA_965146615.1 uncultured Clostridia bacterium | reverse complement strand
TATTAGCGATGATTGTTGATGATTTGTTTCAAACTGCCTATAATTTATATTGTATTTGAGATTGCAGTATAGTCTGTAATGAGATTGTAAGAAGTGGCTGCTATACTAAAATCACAAAACAGATTTGGAGGTTTTAGCTATGGCTATACTGGAAACAAGAGACTTACGAAAGATATACGGAAGCGGAGAAAATGAAGTTCACGCTCTTGACGGAGTATCTATATCCGTAGAAGAAGGTGAATTTGTCGCTGTTGTCGGAACTTCCGGCAGCGGTAAATCCACGCTGCTCAATATGATCGGCGGATTAGACCGCCCCACTTCGGGAAGTGTGACAATCCGTGGCAAAGAGCTTTTGAAAATGAAAGACGAAGAATTAACGATCTTCCGCCGCAGGAATATCGGTTTTGTCTTTCAGAATTATAATCTGCTTCCCGTCCTCAATGTGTATGAGAACATTGTTTACCCCATTGAGATTGATGGCGGCAAGACAGATACCGGCTTTGTAAAAGAGATTATTCATACGCTCGGCTTAGAGAAAAAACTGAAAAATATGCCGAACAATCTTTCTGGAGGTCAGCAGCAGCGTGTAGCGATTGCCCGTGCATTGGCTACAAAGCCTGCCATTATCCTTGCAGATGAGCCGACAGGAAATCTGGACTCCAAAACAAGTATGGATGTTATCCTGCTTATGCAGTCTATCAGCAAACAGTTCCATCAGACTACGATTATGATTACCCATAACGAGGAAATTGCTCAAATGGCAGACCGTACTATCCGCATTGAGGATGGAAAAGTTGTTTCGGGAGGTGTCAGATATGCACGCTAACCGAAATAAGAGCGCAATCAAACGAGTGGAAAAAGGAATGATGAAAGCAAACCGTACACGCAACCTGTTTGCGGTGTTTGCAATCATTCTCACTACCTTTATGATTACCACGGTATTTAGCTTAGGCATAAACTATATGGAAAATATGAAGTTAATGCAGGTGCGTACCGCAGGCACAAGTGCCGATGTTTCTCTTGCTATGCCGACAGCGGAGCAGGAACAACAGATTAAGTCTTTGGAGTATGTCAAAGTCATCGGTACGAAATATATGGTCGGCGCGGTTGCTGAGAAGAATGACGAGGGACGTGAACTCTCCATTGCGCTCCAATATTATGATACAACCGAATGGGAAAATCACTATCAGGACGCAATCGACAATATTAACGGTTCCTATCCCATGCAGGAAAATGAAATTATGTTGTCTGAGAATGCTCTTGAACAACTCGGTATTACGGAGCCAAAACTGAATATGGAAATTCCTTTGTCCTATTATGACAAGAACGGTCAGCAGGAAAAAACTTTTACTTTAAGCGGCTGGTTTCATTCCTATACAGGCACAGGAATAGGATTCGTGTCGGAAAACTACTGTAAAAATGCAGAATACACCTTGCAGGAGGATGGTGTTCTTTCACTTTCATTAAATAAAATGCCAGATGATTTTTGGCATATTCAGGACGATGTGCAGCTAAATGAAAATCAGTCTTTTAGCGGTGCGGTTTCGATGAGTTCTTCCAATGGCTCTGTAATCGCAGTCGTTGTTTTTTTAGTATTGTTCATTATCGGCAGCGGCTATCTGTTGATTTATAATGTCCTGTATATTTCGTTTTCAAAGGATACCCGCTTTTACTGTTTGATAAAAACACTCGGAACAACACAAAAACAGATTAAAGCATTAGTTAAAAATCAATGAGTATGCGGAACAGACGCAGCAATGCCTGCGTCTGTTCCTGCACTTCTACATATCGAGGAAAGGTGGTGTGCTTTGCGGTTATGGCAAATATCTTTCTATTAGAAGATGATAAAATTTTAAGTAAAGGTATTTCTATTGCTCTCAAAAAGGACGAGCATACAGTTGTGACAGCTTATGGCTATTTAGAAGCCTTGCAGAAATATCAAAATGGAAAGTATGATTTATTTCTGCTTGACATCAATCTGCCAGATGGCAGCGGCTTGGAGTTTTGCAGAAAAGTACGGGAGACTTCTGAAATCCCGATCCTGTTTTTAACTGCGAATGATACAGAGCAGGATATGCTGGAGGGATTCGGCGTTGGCTGCGATGACTATATTCCAAAGCCTTTCTCTATTGAAGTATTGCGAAAAAAAGTACAGGCAGTCTTAAAACGGACAGGCGGCGGTAATTCCCGTATTCGATATAGAGATTTAGAAGTGGATACAGATAAATGCCTTGTTATGCTGAACGGAGAAGAAGTACACCTTACCTCAACGGAGTATAAACTGCTTTGCTATTTAATAGAAAACAAAGGCAGGATTGTAACGAAAACTATGCTTTTGGAACAGCTTTGGGATATAGACGGGAACTTTGTTGATGAGAATACGGTGCGTGTGAACATTAAGCGGCTACGGCAGAAACTAAACGATGATAAGCAGGAATACATTGTTACTATTTTTGGTATGGGCTATACCTTTGGAGAATGATGATGAAGCATTTTGGAGTTTATCGAAAACTGATTTTGATTGCAGGTACTGTC